>CAXTVC010000023.1:4135-37679 GCA_964247615.1 uncultured Acidobacteriaceae bacterium | reverse complement strand
CCACAGCCTTCGTTCTGCCTTCCTTCGTCGGCATGAGCTTTGGCACGGCCAACCACGCTGCCATCGCGCTTGGACTGCGGGTGGCTACAATAGGTGGCATGCCAGCGGTCGTTGCGCCAACACCGGTCGAGCCTGCTGCTCTACCGGGAACCCCAGCCATCCCTGGGCAGGCACAGATTCCCGCGACCGCCCCGGCCGCACCTGCAACTCCATCTGGCGCCGTGCTCTCCCAATCGCCTGAAGCGGGGCATCGCAGCGGTCGTGGCGGCGTGATTCGGCTTTACTTCACCCGGCCCGCTACGCAAAGCGCCGCCCCGGCTCCCGTGCAGCAGATTGCCATCCCCACTCCCGCGACGACCTCTCCCCAGTAGGTTTGAGTTCTGCGCTTTCCTCTGTGCAAACGCTAGGCAGACCTCTTCAGGACGGCAGCAAAGAAGCCATCCCCTGAAAAGCCTGCGCCGGGCAGGGTTCGCAGGAAGTCTCCCTGCAGCCAACCCGCCGAAGAGTCCACCTCTGAAAGCAGTGGTCCCTCTTCGCGCAAGGTAGCGACCAACGCAGCCACACTTACCAGCTCAGCCTGTCCATGAGACGCGGCCAGAACGTGGTCCACCACCGCTTCACACTCCTCCGGCTCCAGGGAGCATGTGGAATAGAGAAGTGATCCACCTGGTGCGAGTCGCTTCAGGGACTCGCTGAGAATGTGGCCCTGGCGCTCCGCCTGGCGTCGCAGTTCCGCAGGCAGCAGCCGATGACGGATCTCCGGGTTGCGTGCCAGGGTTCCTGTACCACTGCAGGGAACATCACACAGAATGAGATCGAATGTCCCCAGCGTCTCTGGGAGGGCCGTGGCGTCTGCCAGTTCCAGTCGGATGTTATTGTCCGGCATGTCGCGTGCGAGTCGCTGCTCCATCCGCTTCAGGCGCACCGGGCTGCGATCCGTGGCCAAAAGCTGGGCCCCCCTCAGGCGTTCTGCGAGGACCATCGTCTTGCCACCCGGCGCAGCGCAGCAGTCCCAGACCTTTGAAGCGTCCGGATTGGCCACGGCGGCAATCTCGGCAACCAGCCGTGAGCCCGCATCCATGAGGGGAAACACCCGGCCTTCGGCCTCGGGGGCGAAGAGGCTCGAAGCTTTGGGCTCCCTTTGGTCGAAGCTGCAGATTGCCTCGGCTGCAGATCGCCCGTAGTGCCCTGCCCAGCGCTGCACCAGCCAGTCGGGGTGGCCAAGCCGCTCGGCCATGGCGGCCGTCGACTCCACCATTGGCTTACGCACCGGGGGCGCGCCCACCAGCTTGCGCAGGATCGCGTTGACCATGCCGGCCGCATGGGCGTGCCCGGCCGCGCGAGCCATCTCCACACTCTCGTTCAGCGCGGCGTGGGCGGGGATGCGCTCCATATGCAGCAGCTGAAAGGCTCCCAGACGCAGCACAATTGCGACAGACTCGGACAGGACCATGTCCGGCCGGCTCAGCAGCGGGCGAATGCGGGCGTCAAGCCCGATCTGCCAGCGCAGCACACCAAGCACCAGCGCCACCGTCAGGTCACGGTCCGGCTGCGACAGGCCGGCGAGGCGCGGGCCATGCAGAAGATCGTCGCTATGCGCCGAGGTTCTTCCTATGCTCTCCAGCAGATCAAAGGCGGCAGCCCGCGAAGGACTGATCGGCGCTGCCTGCGGCGGAGTTTGTGCCACCTTGGGCGAGGGCTTCGCCTTTCCTGAGGAACCCGGAATCCTTTTGCGCGACTCAGCCAATGTGCTCTCCCCGCTTCAGTTGAAAGCCCCGCGCGAACGCCACCCCGGTCATGCGGGGCTTGCCTTCGAGTTGCACCTCCCCAAGCGCGAGGGATGAAGCGGAGGCCGCTCCCACCAGCAATGTGTCGTCGCGCAGGCTCAACTCGCCCGCTGCCAGGTCAGTGACTGCGGCTACTTGCATGCTGTGGACGAGGAAACGCTTCCCACGGAAGGCCGCGTAAGTCCCTGGCCAGGGATAAAAACCACGCCATCGATCAAAGGCCTGCTGGGCCGTGTGCTCCGGGAGCCGCAGCAGCCCATCTTCCCGCGTCAGGATGGGGGCAAGCGAGGCCGCAGCATGATCCTGTGGCCTGGCCGTAATGGTTCCCGCCTCCAGCTTCGCCAGGGTCTCCACCATCAGCCGTGCTCCCACCTCGGCCAAAGAGGAGAAGAGGTCAGCGCTTGTTGTATTGGGACCGATCGGGACGCGATGCTCCAGCAGTACGTCGCCAGTATCCAGCCCCGCATCCAGCCGCATGGTGGTCACGCCCGTTTCCCCCTCGCCATTCGCGACGGCCCACTGGATGGGCGCCGCCCCGCGGTACTTGGGCAGGAGCGAGCCATGCAGGTTGAGGTTGCCGAATCGCGGTAACGCCAGCATCCAGTCCGGAATGATGCGGCCGTAGGCGACAACCAGGATGGCCTCCGGGGCGATTTCTTCAAGCTTCGCGCGCAGCTCCTCATTGCGCTTGATGCGTTCCGGTTGCCAGACCGGCAGGTTCCGCTCCAGCGCGACGCGCTTCACCGGCGAGATCTGCAGCGCCATCCCTCGGCCCGCCGGCCGGTCAGGCTGTGTAAGCACCAGCGCCACATCGTGGCCCGCTGCCAGCACGGCCTCGAGCACGGGGACGGCGAATGCGGGGGTCCCGCAGAAGACAAGCTTCACTGCGCGCCGCCTACCATTCGCCGTGTTTCTGCAGCTTGCGGATACGGCGCAGTACCAGGTCGCGCTTCAAGCGGCTCAGATAGTCGATGAAGAGTACGCCGTGCAGGTGGTCAATCTCATGCTGAAAAGCCCGCGCAAGCAGCTCATCACCCTCCATTTCAAAGTAGGCTCCGGTTGCATTCTGCGCGCGTATGGTCACCGTCGCGGCCCGTTTCACCTTTTCGTGGATCTCCGGAAAGCTCAGGCAGCCCTCTTCCTCGTACTGGCTGCCCTGCCGCGCAAGGATGACCGGGTTGATGAGCACAAGCTTTTTCTCCGGGTCCTTCTTGAAGCTCGTATCGATGACCGTGATCTGCCGGGAGACACCGATCTGGGGCGCCGCGAGCCCAATGCCCTGCGCCGCATACATGCTCTCAAACATGTCTTCCACGAACTCTGCAAGGCTGTTGTCAAAGACCGTGACCGGATCCCCTTTGCGCGTCAGCACAGGGTCCGGATACTTCAGGACTTCATAGATTCGCCGGGGGCTCGCTACTGCACTCTGCGCCATACTCACCTTTAATACGCTCTTATTTGCTGCCGGTAGCCTTCGAAATTGCGTTGCAACTCATGCAACGAATCGCCACCGAATTTTTCCAGCAGGAGACGCGCGACGGTCAAGGCCACCATGGCCTCCCCGGCAACGCCTGCTGCCGGCACTACGCACACGTCGGACCGCTCATACGATGCTTTGGTCTCCTCGCGGGTGGCAAAGGAAACCGAGCCCAGCGGCCGGCGCAGCGTGGAGATCGGCTTTAGATACCCACGCACGACCACATCCTCGCCGTTGGACATGCCGCCTTCGACGCCGCCCGCATTGTTGCGTTCCCGAGTGAAGCGCGTAAAGCCGCCTTCATCGTCTGTCTGCGGGCCGCCTTCGCCATCCAGCCCCGCATAGCCGATCGCATCGTGCACAGCGGACCCTGCTTCGCTTGCTGCCGTGACACCGCGGCCCAGCTCGACAGCCTTTACCGCCTGCAGGCTCATCAGCGCCTGGGCCAGCAGGCCATCCAGCCGTTCATCCCAGTTCACGTGCGTTCCTATGCCCGGCGGCAACCCATGCACGACGACCTCAAAGACGCCGCCGACGGTGTCGCCGCTGCGCAGGGCTTTATCGACCTCGGCCTTCATGCGAGCCTCAGTCTCCCCATCGGCACAGGCCAGCAACACTTCAGTGCGATCGCGAAGGGAAAAGATCTCTGCCCAACTGACCTCACGCCCCAGCTCCGCGGCACCGACCCGGATTACATGGCTGGCAACCTCGATGCCCAGCTCGTGAAGCAGCATCTTCGCCAGGGCACCACAGGCCACGCGGGCCGCCGATTCACGGGCACTGGCCCGCTCCAGCACGTAGCGGGCATCCGGGAAGTTGTATTTGAGGGCCCCGGGAAGATCGGCATGCCCGGGCCGAGGGCTGGCCACGGCCTTGTGTTTCGAGGGATCACCGGCCCCGACGGGCAGCAGCTCTTCCCAATTCTTCCAGTCCCGATTCTCCAGCGTCATGGCCACGGGAGACCCGATCGTCTTGCCGTGCCGCACGCCGGAGAGCACGTGCGCCCGATCCTGCTCGATGCGCATCCGGCCGCCGCGTCCATAGCCCTGTTGACGCCGCCAGAGCTCATGATCCAGAAACTCCCCATCGAATGGCACGCCTGCCGGCAGTCCGCTGACCAGCCCTACCAGTGCCTCGCCGTGGCTCTCCCCGGCTGTAGAAAACCTGAGCATAAGTTCTCGATTATACGAGGCCTCGCGGCGGTTTTGCCCTGTCGGGTAGACCGTGCCGAGGGACAGTTCAGTCGATGAGGCGAAGCGTAAAGGCTGGCATCTCGGGTTCGGCCTCAAAGGCTTCGGAGGCCGCAGGGGGCGCGGGCTCGTGGAGCGCAGCGGTCTCCGCGACCTCTGGCTGTGCCGGCTCCACTGGCCTGAACTGCTCCAGGTAGCGACCCGAGTTGAACAGAGCGCGCTCCATCGAGCGAACCCACTCTGTCGGTTTCTCCGCTCCCCGTCCGGACGCCAGGGCTGAGGCAAACTCTCCACGCAGGGTCTGGAACTTGGCCTCCAAATCGTCGAGTGCGCTAAGCAACAGGGCCTCAGGCGTCATGGGCAGCTTGGGCGAACCGAACTCGAGCTTGCCATGATGCGCCAGCAGCATGTGCTCGAGCATCATGCGCAGCGGCTCCGGAAAGAGTTCCGCTTCCGGGTCGGCGGCGCGGCACTCGGCGTTTAGCCCAGCAATCTGCTCGGTGAGCATTCGCTGGCCGATGGAGATATGGCCGATCAGCTGACCTTCCAGCGTGTAGTCGAACGACGTCCGCCAGCTCAGCTCACGGACCTTGCCGATGTCGTGCAGGATGGCGCCGGCGACGAGCAGATCGGGGTCGACCTCCGGGTAGAACGGGGCGGTCGCGCGGCAGACACGCACGAGATGCAGCACGTGCTCCAGCAGGCCGCCCAGCCACGCATGATGCAAGCGTTTCGCTGCAGGCGCAACGCGAAAGGCCGGGCCAATCTCCCCATCGTCGAGGAAGCGGAGCACCAGGCGCCGCAGCCAGATATTCCGGAACGCGGCGACATAGCCACGCAGCTCCCGGTCCATCTCCCCGACATCAAAGGCCGAGGCAAGAATGAAATCGGCCTGTTCGATTTCGTCTGCCGCCGCCGAGCGCATCTTGGTCAGCGTGATCTGGAATTTGCCGTTGTAACGCGTGATTTGGCCCTGCACCTTGACGTAGCAGCCTTCGCTGCAGGTGCCCAGCGCCTCGGCGAACTCTTCCCACATGCGCGCTTCGAGCTGACCGGTTTTGTCGGCCAGCATGAGGACGAGGTACTGCCCGCCACCGCCCTTCTTCTCGCGGGTACTCAGCGAGGCAAGGTTGAAATAGCTCGTAATCAGCTCGTTTTCAAAGCGCGGGGCATCCGCGACAAAGAAGCTCTTCATCGTTCCTCGTGCGGGCTGGCCGGACCCGCTCTTCGAAAGCGGATCCGGCGGGTACCCTTATTGTGGCTGCGGCACCGTGGTGGTGGGTGCGTTCGGCTGGGTTCCGGTGACGGCCGGGATGGGCTGTCCTTGCGGCACGGCGCCCGCCGGGGCTCCGGCAGAAGGAGGCAGCGTTGTCTGGTCTGAGGTCCCGGAGGCAGGCCGTGTCGGATTCCCTGTTGCGGATGTCCCCAGGGAGGGGTTCACGGTCGGGGCGATCTCAGGTGCCGCTGGCGCCGGGGCCTTGGGCTTCTCCTGAAAACGTTCCTTGGGCTGGTCCTTGGATTCCTTGGACCCCTTCGGCCGCTTTACCTTCTTCGGCTTTGCGGACGTATCCGTGTCCTTCAGTCCCAAGGGAGCTGCCTGGACCTTCTCTTCCACGCTTTCGGTCGCTGTGGGTTTCGCGGGACGCTTGGTGGACTTCACCTCGGCCTTTGCCAGCTTTACCTCGGCCTTCTTCTCGCCGGTTTCGTTCTGGCGCGAGGAGAAGCGCGTCTTGCGATCGCTGGTATCGGCCTGCGCCTCCAGGGGATTGGGCGCGTCGACGCCGGTACCGGTGGAGATGCTGGTGACCGATTCCGTGGAAGCAGCCATCGCCGCACCCGGCGCCGGTGTCTTGGTGATGTCGGCACCCTCGGCGGCTGAGCCCAGTGACGGCACCACGGCCGTCGTCTCCAATGATCCATTCGGGAGGGCATTGGTCGGTGCCTGTCCGTAGCGAACCTTTTCGCGCTTTACCTTTTTGGGCTTGAAGTTCACGTTCCGCGCACCGCCGGCGGGAGCGCCGACCTTGGCTGCGGCCCGGGCCTGCTGCTTCTCGGCCACCTTCTCGCGTGCAGAGGCCAGCTCGCGCTCGGCCTTTTCAGCTTTTACCTGCTCGGCACGCTGCTTCTTGACGATCTTCTTCTTTACCGGCGGCGGGGTGTAGGTGGTGAAGGTGGTGCGACTATCCGCGCCACCGGAGCCGACGTCGACGAAGCCGGGCTTGATCTCGACATAGGCATCCTGCCGCGCCTGGGTGAGATAGGTGCGCAGCGCCGGTTGCAGTTGGCTCATGTAGAGCCCTTCCTGTACCTGGCTTTCGACCTGCTGCAAGGGCGGCGTGCCCGCATTCTGATGGCTGTCGACCTTCAGGATGACAAAGCCCTGCCGCGTGCGGATGGGCGCGGTGTAGCCGTCGACCGGCAGGTTAAACGTGGCTTTCTCCAGCACGTCGCCCAGCATGCCGCGCTTGAAGTCGCCCAGATCGCCACCGGCAGAAGCCGTTGGACCGCCGGAATCGGTCTTGGCCACGTCGGCAAACCTGGCGCCACCTTTGAGTTTCGCCGCTGCTTCCTCCGCCTTGGTCTGGGCGGTGGCAATCTGCGCGTCAGTCGCGTTGTCCGGCGTGGTGACCAGGATCTCGCTCAGGTGGACCTGTTCCGGGACTTCGAAATCCTTCTGGTGCTGCCCGTAATAGGCCTGCTCCTGGCTGGGCGTGATGTTCAGGTGACGCCCGACCTCGTCACGTACGACCTGCTGCGTCACGACCTGGTTGCGGATGTTCTGCTTGAAATCCTCATAGCTGACGCCCTGCTGGCCTGCCGCTTTCTCAAGCGACTCCATATCCGGCAGGTTGGCGCGCTTGCGGATTTCGTCCAGCTGACGGACTACCTCGGCATCCCCGTTGATGCCAAGCTCCTTGCCCTTGGAGAGCAGGATCTGCTGATCGATCATGTCGCGCAGCAGGGTTTGCTGCTTGTCGGCGAGCTCCGCAGGACTCCAGTTGTCCTGCTTGCCTTCCTGCACCAGGCCCAGTTGGGAACGCTCGAACTCGGTACGCGTGATGACCTGGTCATTGACCCGCGCGATCACGTCCTCGACAACGGTTCCGTTCGAGGTGATGGCCTTGGCCGCGGGAAGATCCGGAACCGTGGGCGTGTTGAAGCCCCCGGTTGGCAGCGTAAAGTTGGGCCGCTGCGCGCCCGGTGCCTGTCCTGCCGGCGCGGTCTGTCCTGTGCCTGCCGGCTGCCCCGCCGCGATCTGTGCCGTCGCTCGCACGACGCCGAAACCGGCCACCGTGGCCGCCACAACTACCAGAGCGCTTGTGCGCCGTCCTAGATTCATTCGCTGCATCCTGTTTATCCGCAAGCCCACGTTCTGCAAGAAAGAGTGCATGCCACTACGTCCCTGTAAGTCCATTAGACCGTTGGCACGCGTAGCCGTAATCCGCAGCTTTATTCTACGCATCCAATGTGTGCCGCGTCGCCCATCGGTAACGCCGCAAACAGGCCATGCCCCGGGGCTTTCCCCCGGTGCTATACTCCGTCCAACTCATCAGGGGCCGCAGTGTCTTCAAAGCCGGCCCGCAGAGGTTCCCCGCCAAGATGGTCTCCCCTACACGCCGCGCCCTGTTTTCGGCCTCCGTTTTTCTCGCTGTCTGCGGTGTCACCGGGTCCGTCATCGGCAACAAGGTTGCCGCCCAGTCCGCCTCGGATGAATCCAGCCTGCGCGACTCCATGCACTCGTTCACCGATGTCTACGCTCTGGTCGAGGCGAACTACGCCGACAAGCTGAACACCGATAAGACGGACAAGGCCATCTACGATGGGGCCATCCCGGGCATGCTGCACGTGCTTGACCCGCACTCGAATTTCTATGACCCGAAAGCCTACGCGCAGATGCGTGAGGATCAATCGGGCCATTACTACGGCGTTGGCATGTCCATCCTTATGCGCAACACCAAGATCCTGGTGCAGACTCCGTTCGAAGGCACGCCCTCGTACAAGGCCGGGATTCGCCCGGGTGACGTGATTCTGGCCGTAGACGGCAAATCGACCGAGAACATTGACTCGGCAGCCGTCGCCTCCATGCTCAAGGGACCTCGCGGCACCCATGTCAGCGTGACGATGGGTCGGGAAGGCGCGGCCAAGCCGCTGACCTTTGATCTGGTACGCGATGAGGTGAGCCGGCCGTCCGTTGATCTCTCCTTCATGATCAAGCCGGGTGTCGGTTATGTGCACATCTCCGGCTTCATGGAAACGACCTCGCGCGAACTGCAGGATTCACTCGACAAGTTCGGGCCGAACCTGCAGGGTTTGGTAATCGATCTGCGCGGCAATCCAGGCGGCCTGCTCAACGAGGCCGTCGAGGTCTCCGACAAATTTCTGAAGAAGGGCCAGATCGTGGTCTCGCAGCACGGCCGGGCCTTCCAGGACCAGCTGTACCGCGCGCCCAAGGGGTCGGACGCCAAGTATCCCGTGGTCGTTCTGGTGAACCGCAACACAGCGTCGGCTGCTGAGATCGTCTCCGGTGCCCTGCAGGATCACGACCGTGCCCTGATTGTCGGAGAAACGACCTTTGGCAAGGGCCTTGTGCAGACCGTGTTCCCCATCTCCGAGAACACGGGTCTCGCCCTGACGACCTACCACTACTACACGCCATCGGGCCGGCTGATCCAGCGCAACTACAACGGCGTTTCGCTGTACGACTACTACTACGTCCGCAATGATGTGGCGCCGGCCAACAACACCAATAAAGAGGTAAAGCTTACGGACTCCGGCAGAATCGTCTACGGTGGCGGTGGTATCACGCCGGACGAGAAGATCGCCGAGATCAAGGACAACCGTACCGAAGACACGCTGCTGCTGCACTACACGTTCTCCGACTTCACAAAGCATTACCTGGCCACGCACACCGTTACCAAGGACCTGACGGTCGATGATGCGCTCTTGACCAGCTTCAAGGGCTTTCTGCGGGAGCAAAAGGTCGATGTCTCCGACAAGGATTTCAACGACAACCTCGATTGGATCAAGACCTCGATCAAGGGCGACCTGCTCACCTCGCAATTCGGCCAGACCGAAGGCATGAAGGCGCGCGCACAGTGGGACCCGCAAATCCAGAAGGCTCTCAGCTTTATGCCCGAGGCGTTGGCGCTCGAGGAGCACAAACTCCCGGCCCAAGGGAAATCCACGCAAACGGCTCAGGTTACGAAGTAAGGGTGCACCAGCAATGATAGAGGCCGCGCTTCGGCGCGGCCTCTATCGTTTTGAATCAAACATCGGAGGATCTTCTACGTTTGGAGCGGGAGACCGGGATCGAACCGGCGACATTCAGCTTGGGAAGCTGACGTTCTGCCACTGAACTACTCCCGCGTCCGGAGAAGCAACCTGCATGCAGTATCGCGCAATCGACACCAAGTAGCAATGCAGGTCTGGCCTTCATCTATGCCAGTAAGGGTTCTGCCCGCGTGCCTACAGATCCGACCCCGTAAGGTAGTCGGTCCTGACGTAGCCCGCGTTTCCGCTCAAGATGGTGCCTGCCTCATCCACACGATCTTTCGCGTCCACCAGGACAAAGGCTGCGCCCTTGCGCGCATCCTGCTCCAGCAGCCAGATGATTTCCCTGGAGACGGACAGGGCGCCCAAGGCCACGGGCAGATCCAGCGTCGAGCAGGTTGGATTCTGCCCCTCGGCCGGGATTGGATTGCGACCATTGATCTGATCGGCTCCCCTGCGGTACCGATCATGCACACGAGACTGCTTCCAGGACCAACGCAGCGAGTGCATTCCTATGGCATTCGGCAGTGGAAGGTAGTTCTCGGTGCCCGCTGCGGGACCGCCTGGGGCGGCAAAGCCGGAGATGTTGATGTCGCGAGCCTGGAAGTTCGCTGTGCACAGATCCCGGACCGCGTCATGCAGGTTCTCCGGTCTCATGAAGTAGGCGAGCGCTATGTTATTCACCGTGCGGAGATCAAGTCGTGTCGAGAGTTCGGGCATATGCCATCCATTCAGGTTCTCCTACTGAGATGTGTCCCTGAATGGCCCACCGGAGCCGATATCTCCCCTGTCCGTCTGCCTTACGCACCCTATCAAGGGAGTGGCACGCGACGTTGGCGGCGTCACTGCGCAGAGTTGCGGGGGAAATCCTACCCGGAGGTGACTTGTCCTTCGATGGGCGCGCTGGATTGCCCTACGGAGCCACATATTCCGGACCGTAGAGTGGCCCGCACATCACGGAGTGTTTTGGTGGAGCTGAGCGGGATCGAACCGCTGACCTCCTCGTTGCGAACGAGGCGCTCTCCCAGCTGAGCTACAGCCCCACACCAAAGCTCGAAGAACAGCAAACCCACGCGGGCCTCGCTCCATCCGGCTACTCAGGCATATTAGCAGCAAGGGGCTGCCTGCCTCAAGCTGCGGGGGCGGAACCATATCCCCATCCGCATCGTATAGAACGACACCGGAGGAGCACTGTACATGACGCCCCAGGAACAGCAGATGATCGACGGCCTGATCAGCCGTATCCGCTCTACACAGGTTCAGGATAAGGACGCGCAGGCCGAGGCGCACATCCAGGGTGGCCTGTCCGGCTATCCCGATGCCCTGTATGTCCTTGTGCAAACCGTGCTCGTGCAGCAATATGGCCTGGACCAGGCGCAGGCGCAAATTGGTGAGCTCAAGCAGCAGGTGCAGACGCTCGGCAACCAGGCGCAGCAAGCTCAGGAACAGAAAAGCTCCAGTGGAAGCTTTTTGAGCCATATCTTCGGTGGTGGCAGCAGCCAGTCGCAACAAGCTCCGCAGGCAACGCCCTATCAACCCGTGAATAGCCCCGGCTACGGCGCGGGTGGCTATCCACCGCCCCCGCAGGCGTACCCTCCTCAGAACTACCCATCCCAGCCCTACCCGACCCAGGGTGGCGGGGGCATGTTCGGTGGCGGCGGCATGTTCGGGAGTGGCGGTGGCGGGGGTGGTTTCCTGCGCGGCGCAATGCAGGCCGCGGCGGGCGTTGCCGTCGGCGAGATGGCCTTCCGCGGCATGGAAGATCTCTTCAGCGGCTTCGGTGGACAAGGGCGGGGCTTCGGCGGCGGAAGCGGCGGCGGTGAGACGGTCGTGAACAACTACTATGACGATGATCGCGGCGATGCTGGACGAGACCGTGACACGGGCGATCGGGATACAGGAGATCGCGATGACAAAGGCTTTTACAACGCGAGCGATGACGCCAGCCGTAGCGACCGGGACGACGCAGGGAATGCCGGGGGGAATGACTTCGGCTCGGGCACGGACGACTTCGCGGATACCGGATCGGACGACCTCGCTACCGACGACAGCTCATCCGATGGGGGTGGCTTCGATGACAGCGGCAGCAACGACTTTTCCGACAACAACAGCTAAATAGTCTCGACCCTACCTGCTACCAGATGCAGTTGGATCAGGTGACAGGTAGGGGCCGACACCGGGCCAGTCTGCGCTTATGGCCGGGCGGGTGGCTTCAGGCCCAGTTCCACCATGACCCGCTGCAGGTCCTTCCACGCTTCCGACTTCTGCCGTGGATCCCGCAGCAGAAATGCTGGATGGTACGTAACAGCGACCTTCGCGCCGCGGGAGGCCAGCCACTGGCCGCGCAGCGACGCCAGCGATTGCCGCACGCCCAGGACGTAAGTCGCCGCCGTCGACCCAAGCGCCACGATCACCTTTGGCCGCACAATATCGATCTGCTTGAGGAGAAACTGCGAACAGGTCGTCGCCTCGACGAACTCAGGCGTTCGATTGCCCGGTGGGCGGCACTTGACGATATTGGCGATAAAGACCTGTTCACGCGCAAGCCCCATCGCCCCGATCATGTTGTTGAGCAACTGGCCCGCCTTGCCCACAAACGGGCGTCCACTCAGGTCCTCGTCCGCTCCTGGACCCTCCCCGACAAACATCAGCTCGGCACTCGGATCGCCCTCGCCGAAGACGATCGTGTGCCGCCCTGCGTAGGCCAGCGGGCACCGCGTGCAGTCGCCGATCTCCGCCTGCAAGGCCGCCAGCGCCGCGGCGCGCTCCCCCTCGGGAAGGGGGATGGCTGCCATGGGAAACAGGTCTTCTAACGGGTTCGGCTTTGGCATGGGTGCAGCAAGCTCCGGAGGAAGCTGCTGCGTCCCCTCATCTGTACTGAAGTAATTTTGGGTGGATTCGACCGCGGCCGGCACCGGCGGGCCCTGTGCCGCAGGCCGCGTTGCCGGGTCAGCCTGTCTGTCAGGCGGTGCTACATTCCGTGGAGCCGGCACACTTCGCACCGGCGGCGCGGGCCTTTGGACCGGGGTCACAGGTAGCGCGGTGGCGCTTCGTGACACATCCGCGGAGGCTGCCGAAGAGCTTGCAGTACGCAAGCTCTCCAGGACGCTCTCCGGCAAAGGATTGCCGGGCGACGAGCGACGGTAAAGGTCATACACGCCCATGTCGCGTAAATACTCGACCCAGGCATGCAGTTGTTGTCCCGGCGCTGCCCCCATACATCTCCTGCTGATTACATCGAGGCTGGCGGCATTGGCGGCCGCTTACCCGTCAAGGTAAAGGTTACCTTGCCGCCACGGATTTCGTCCTGCGCGACCCTGCACGCCTTCATGGACGTCGAGACGCCGAGCGGTGGCGCGCCGTTCTGCAGTTGACGTGCGCGCCTTGCTGCACCCTTTACCAGGCTGTATTTATTCAACGACTGATCGAACGGACCGGTGCTGACCATGGGAAGACCTCAGATTGTGGAGAAACGGGGTTTGACAGCATCTTAGCCGGAAACATTCTCCGCTGGCATGGTTTCTGAAACCAATCTCCGTCTAGAGCGAACTCGCCAACTGCACTTCAAAGTTGCCCAACGCCGTCTGCAGATGCTCTGACCGGGCTTCGGTAAGACAGCGCTCGGCCAGCGACGCTTCCGCAGGTCCACCCTCACCGCGCTCCGTCAACACAACTGCCCGCATCTCCGATGCCGCCTCGTCCAGCGCATCGTTCACCAGAGCGTACTGGTAGCGGTCCAGCTTGCCCAGCTCTAGTCGCGCTTCGGAAAGCCGCCGTTCAATCACGGCTTCCTGCGTGACGCCTTCCGCCTGGCTACGCTCCCGCAGGCGCCGTTCGAGCACCTGGGGACTGGGTGGCAGAATGAAGATCGAGACAGCCTCCGGCATCTTGGCCATCACCTGCAGCGCCCCTTGCACATCGATGTCCAGCAGCAGATCCCGTCCCTGCCTGGCTGCATCGGCCAACCCGGATACCGGCGTTCCGTAGAAGTTGCCGAAGACCTCGGCCCACTCCAAAAATTCACCACGCTCCACCATCGCGAGAAAATTTTCTTTGGTAGTGAAGTGGTACTCCTGCCCATCCTGCTCCGACCCTCGAAGGTCGCGGGTCGTGTAGCTGACCGAGAACTCGAGACCTTCCACGAGCCGTCTCACCCTGGTCACCAGGGTCGACTTCCCCGATCCACTTGGGGCCGAGATGATAAAGAGAATGCCTGCCATAACTTGTTGTTAAGGCCTAGTGTACTCGCCGTGCCGCAAATTCCCCCTGTGAATGATGGGGTTGGCCTGCCACTTTCTAGGCACGGTCCTGTCCCCCAACCGACTGAAGCTCCGTGCTGCCCAGCAGTTCGTCCTCCCCGAACTGCAACGCGTACAGTCGCGCATAGGTGCCCCCGAGCGCAAGCAGTTGCTCGTGCGACCCCTCTTCGGTGATCCGTCCTGCCTCCAGCACCACGATTCGGTCGGCTCGCCGCACCGTCGACAACCGGTGCGCAATCACCAGCACGGTTCGCCCTTGCATAAGGTTTGCGAGAGCTCCCTGCACCGCAGCTTCGCTCTCCGTATCCAGCGCGGACGTTGCTTCATCGAGCACCAGGATCGGCGCATCCTTTACCAGCGCCCGGGCGATGGCCAGCCGTTGCCGCTCGCCACCCGAAAGCCGCGTTCCCCGCTCCCCAATCACCGTGTCGTACCCATCCGGCATGCGCAGGATGAAGTCGTGCGCCAAAGCCGCCCTGGCCGCTGCTTCGATCGTCTCTGTAGCCACATCCGGCCGCCCGTAGGCGATGTTGTTGCGCACCGTGTCATTGAAGAGCACGGTCTCCTGCGTCACCTTCCCAATCTGCCGGCGCAGTGAGTCCAGGGTCACCTCGCGCACATCCTGCTCGTCGACCAGAATGGCCCCTTCCGTGACGTCGTAGAAACGCGGAAGCAGGTTGGCCAAGGTCGACTTGCCGCCCCCGCTCGGCCCCACCAGCGCCACAACCTCGCCACAGCGCACCGCCAGCGAAATGCCCTTCAGCACCTCCGTCCGCTGCCCTTCATGCTCGTAGGCAAAGCGCACATCGCGGAACTCGACCGCGCCGGCGAAGTCCGGCAACGCCGTCGCCTCTCTGCGCTCCGGCACCTCGTCCTGCGCGTCGATGAAAGTGAAGATCTCCTCGCTGGCTCCCACGGCCTGCTGGAAGCTGTTGTAGTACTGCGGCATCTTGCGGACCGGGTCGTACAGCATCATCACTGCCGCGACAAAGGCGATGAAATTTCCTGCCGTGCCGCCGTGGTGCACGATCACCTCACGGCCCATGTACAGCAGCAGCGCGATGGCCACCGCCCCCAGCGCATCCATCAGCGGCGAAGAGATCGACTGCACCGCGACTGAACGCATGTTCGCGCTCAGCAGCTTTCTAGCCGCGCGACGAAAGCGGTCAAGCTCCCACAACTCCATCCCGAACGCCTTGACGATGCCGTTGCCCGTGATGGTTTCGTGCACGATGTTCTGGATCTCGGCAAGCTTATCCTGCCCGCTGCGCGTAGTTTTGCGCACGCTGCGCCCGATGCGTCGCGCCGAGATCACGATGACCGGCACAAACAACAGCAGCGTCCATGCGAGCTTGCCACCCACCAGAACCACTGCGCCGATCATGAAGAGCAAGGTGAACAGCTGCTGCAGGAAGTCGCTCAACACGGTTGACATGGCGGTCTGCACACGCTCCACGTCATTGATCAGCGTGGAGACCAGCGTGCCCGTCGTATGCCGCTGGAAGAACCCGGCCGAACGTCGCAGCAACGACTGGTACAGGTCATTGCGCAGGTCCGTGATCATGCCGAACCCAGCGCGATTCGCCAGCAGCGTACCTGCGTAGTCGCACACGGATTTCACGGCAGCCGAGGCTACCAGCGCCAATGCCACCACGGTCCATGCATTGTGAATGTATCGCGGCAGCCAACGCTGCATGTCCAGGCGAAGCGCGGTGTGCGGCACCGTAAACACAAGCACCTTGGCCGGGGAAGCAGCCGGGCTCAGCACGTTCTCCACAATGGGCTTGATGAGCAACACGCGAAAGGCCTGCATGGCGCCAACCACGGCCATCAGCAGGACACTTATCAGCGTCTCGCCCAGGTACGGCCGCATGTAGGAAAGCAACCGTGCAATTCGCTTCAAGCCGCGGCTCCCATACTGATTCCTAGACGTGCGGCCATGGCCCTGAGTCTACGCCCGCAACGCAGGAGAGATCCTTCGGTCCTCTGTCACCTCGACTCAAGCCGAGCGCAGCGGAGAGGCTTGCATATTGCGTGCGAGCTTAAACTAACTCCCGCTCTTCCTTCTCCCGCGCCAGAAACCGCTCCATAAACTTCGTATCAAACAGCCCCGAACGAAACTCCGGGTCCGCAAAGATGCGCTGGTGCAGTGGGATCGTCGTATGGATGCCCTGCACCACAAACTGGCTCAGCGCGCGCTGCATCTTGTTCATCGCCTCTTCGCGATCCTTGCCGTGGCAGATCAGCTTGGCGATCAATGAATCGTAGTACTGGGGCACGACGCCCTCGGCATACTGTGCCGTGTCCACACGCACACCATTGCCGCCTGGCACGTTGTAGACCGTAATCTTGCCCGGGCTGGGGATGAACTTCTCCGGGTGCTCGGCGTTGATGCGGCACTCGATGGCGTGGCCGTTGATCTTCGGCCGCTCGGGCACGATGTCGGACAGCTTCTCACCGGCCGCGATGCGCAGCTGCGCTTTTACCAGGTCGACGCCCGTGATCATCTCCGTCACGGGGTGCTCTACCTGGATGCGCGTATTCATCTCGATGAAGTAGATCGAGCCGTCTTCGTCGAGCAGAAATTCGATCGTGCCCGCGTTCCAGTAGCCGATCTCCTTGAGCGATCTCTCGATCGTTTTGCCCAGCTGTTCGCGCAGCTTGGGGGTGATCTGCAGGCTGGGAGCTTCTTCAATCAGCTTCTGATGCCGCCGCTGAATGGAGCACTCGCGCTCCCCCAGCGACATCACGTTGCCGTGCTCGTCGGCCAGCACCTGGAACTCGATGTGCCGGGGCCGTTCGATGAACTTCTCCATGTAGAGGTCGCCGTTGGCAAAGGCGTTCAGCGCCTCGGTCGATGCGCTCTGGTACAGCGCCGGCAGCTCGTCTGCCGAGCGCACAATACGCATCCCTCGGCCACCACCACCGGCCACTGCCTTCAGAATCACCGGGTAGCCAACGGCCTTGGCCCACTCGAGCGCTGCGTCGACGCTCTCGATGACACCATCGGACCCTGGAAGAATCGGCACCTTGGCTTTCTTCATGGTCTGCCGCGCCGTGGACTTCTCGCCCATCATGCGCGTCACCTCCGGTGGCGGCCCGATGAACTTGATGTTGGACGCGCGGCACACCTCGGCGAAATTGGCGTTCTCACTCAACAGGCCATAGCCGGGATGGATCGCCTCGGCGCCGGTGATCTCGGCTGCGGAGATCACGCTCGGCACGTTCAGATAGCTCTCTGAAGAACGCGGCGGCCCGATGCAGACAGCCTCATCGGCAAAGCGCACATGCAGGCTGTTGCGGTCCGCCTCCGAGTACACGGCCACCGTACGGAGACCCATCTCCTTGCAGGCAGAGATCACCCGCAGCGCGATCTCTCCCCGATTGGCAATCAATACCTTACGAAACATGCGCTCCCATTAACCCTATTGCTCTTGCATAACCTTTTACTGTCATCCCGAAGGGGATCTGCTTTTTCGACCACCGCCAGCACGCCAGGCGCAGCACCAGCCAATCAGACCCGGATGCCGAACAGCTTCTGCCCATACTCCACTGGCTGCCCTGGCTTGCCATAGATCTTTACGACTTCACCCGATGCGTCGCTTTCGATCTCGTTCATGATCTTCATCGCTTCGACGATGCACATCACCTTGCCAACCGCCACGCGATCGCCCACCTTCAGAAAGGGGTCCGCCCCTGGCGAGGCCGCGTCATAGAACGTGCCAACCAGTGGCGATTTCACAATGTGCAGACCGGCATCCTCGTCCACGGGTGTCTCCACCCCGGCGGCTGCAGCGACCTCAGTGCTCGCCCCAGGCAAAGGCCCTGCCTCTGCCGAAGCCGCGACAGGCATGGCCGGCGCACCTGCCGACATAAAGCGTGCCAGCTGCGTGTAGTCAAACCCGGCAGGCACCACAGCGGGTACCGTTACCGGGGCCGCCGACGCGAACGTCAGGCGCACCTTCAGCTCCGGCCGTTCCATATCAAACTCCGCCACACCGCTGGCCTTTAAGAACTCCACCAGCTCCCGAAGTTCCTTCAAATCCCCTTCACCCATGCGTCCCTGCTCCAAGCTCTTACAACTCCATCCAGGTCTTCGGGCTGGCAGCGGTCAAGACCTCGCCACCCGTGTCGGTTACCAGCACCATGTCTTCGATGCGCACACCAAACTCGTCGGGCAGATACACGCCCGGTTCCACCGTCACCACCATGCCCGGCTCCAGCATCTGCTCTACGCCCGCAGCAACTCTTGGCCCCTCGTGGATCTCCAATCCCACCCCATGTCCGGTGGAATGGGAGAACCATTTGCCCAGCTTCGCGCGTGTCAGGGCACCCCGAGCAGCCTCATCCACAACGGCACAGGACACACCCGGACCGATGACAGCCACCGCTGCCTCCTGCGCTTCCAGCACCGAATGATACACGTCGCGTTCCCGCTGACTCGCCCGGCCCAGGTGCACCGTGCGCGTCATGTCCGAGCAGTACCCGTCCAGCACCACGCCAAAATCAAGAGTCACAAACCCGCGCCGTGGCAGCTTTTGTGCCGTCGCGCGCCCGTGCGGCAGCGCGCTGCGCTTGCCGCTCGCCACGATGGTCTCAAAGCTCATGGCCTCGGCCCCGGCCCGCCGCGCGGCATACTCCAACTCCAGCGCCACGCCGACCTCAGTGTTGCCAGGCTTGATGTGCTCCAGCACGCCTTCAAACAGCGTGCAGCCCAGGTCGGCCGCCCGACGCATCCGCGCGGCCTCCTCCAGCCCTTTTACCTCACGCAAGCGGCTGACGAGGCCCTCGGTTCCTAGGAAAAAACCACGTTTCACCACGCCCTTGGGCAGGGCCTTGCGCATGGACTCCAGCGCCGCCACGGACGTTTGCCGCGCGTCAAACGCACACTGCGTTGCACCCCGGGCCACCAGCCACTCGATGGCCAGCGAGACCGCCGATCGCTTTTCCTTCACGAACACCCGCAGATCCGGCGCCTCGGCCCTGGCCTGCTGGGTATATCGACCGTCTGTAAACAGCGCCGCACGACCGCCTCGCATTGCGACAGCTCCACTGGACCCGGTGAACCCGCTCAGCCAGCGGACGTCGGGTCCAAAGGTCACCAGGCACGCGTCGGCACCGGCCTTGGTTGCTGCGCGCATGGCCAGCCTTCGTCGTTCCCCTGGGAGCATGCATCCATCATATCGACCTTTTGCCCGCTCGACTCCGGCGCGATCCAGCCACCGAAACCGGACCGGGCAGCCGTTTCCCGTGCCTCCCCCCGCCCTCGGCCCGGTAGAATTGGCTATGCCCGTCGCCCAGCTCGCGTCAGAGCGCGCTAGAGTCACGTTCCCATCAGCCGACTTCACGCGTCGTGCGTTCCTCACCGGTGCCGGTGCCGCGGCAGTTGGCCTGGGCCTTTATGCCGGCACCTACGGCCGCCATCAGATCGAGGTCACGCACCGCACCTTTGCGATCCGCGACCTGCCTGACGCCTTTGTCGGCATGCGGCTGGCACAGATCTCCGACCTCCATCTTGAAGAGTTCACCGAGCCCAGCTATCTCGAAGAGGTCGTGCGACAGGTCAACATCCTGGCACCCGAGATGGTGTTGCTTACCGGCGATTTCATCAGCCGCGGCCCCGGTCCCCGCAGCGTCGGCATCCGTGCAGCCGGTCTTGCTGCGGAGATCCTCTCCGGCCTTAAGGCACCCCAGCGCGTGGCGATCCTCGGCAATCATGATGTCGGCGTCAGTGCCGATGTGGTTATCCATGAACTCGAAAGCCACCGCACGCCCGTGCTGGTCGACAGCTACCTGCCCCTTGAGCGCAAGAACCAGCGACTCTACATCGCGGGCTCCGACGATGCGGGCACCCGCACCCCTGACCCCAACCTGGCGATTCCCAAAGAGCCTCGCGCACCGGTCATCTACCTCGTCCACGAGCCCGATTACATCGACATCTTTCGGCACCATCCGCGCTTCCCGCTCGTCGACCTCATGCTCTCCGGCCACACACATGGCGGCCAGCTGCGGCTGCCCTTGATCGGCCCGCTGGTGCTGCCCCCCATGGGGAAGCGTTACGTGGAAGGCCATTTCCAGATCGAGCACATGCAGCTCTACGTCAATCGGGGCATCGGCACCGTGGGTCTTCCCTTTCGGCTGAATTGCCCCTCCGAGATCACCGGCATTACGCTGGTCCGTGCCTGACAATGTGTTGGTGCCTGGCTCGTCACGCCCTCCAGGGACGCCATGCGGCACATCTAACAGGGAGATGACCTCCACCCACATCCAAGAGCACATTGACGTGATCGCGAAGCACGAGGAGGACTTTCTCGCGCAGCGGACCCGTTCAGAAAGACTCGGCGACACCATCGCCGCGTTTGCCGGAAGCTTTGTCTTTGTGGGCTGCCACGTGGTTCTGTTCTGCCTATGGATCGGCTGGAACACGCTGCCCCACCTTCCGCACTTCGATGCGCGACCCTTCTCTCTCCTGGGAACCTTTGTGGCGCTTGAAGCCATTTTGCTGGCAAGCTTCATCCTCATGCGGCAGGCAAGGATGAGCCGGCGCGGCGACGAGCGGGATCACCTGATGCTGCAGGTACTGCTGCTGACGGAAAAGGAGATCACCGCCGTATTGAGAATGGACCGGCAAATTGCGCAGCAGGTAGGCCTCGACACTCTCGCCAACGCGGCAGAGGTCAAAGAACTGAGCCGGCAGACATCGATCGAGGACGTCGCACAGGAGATCAAGGAAAGCCTGCCCCTGGCAGACTGACGCGCACCGGCAGTTCACCTCCGCTCGCTAAATGCCGTACCATCAACAACGGACGGCTCGGGCGTGGGTACTCGACATCCTGGCGCTTCGCAGGAGCCCGGAGCCGGGATTCACAACGGGAAGCCGTCTGTTAGCGTGGGCTGGGCAATTCAAGAACGAAAAGGCGACTGGCATGGAAGAAAGTGTTCAAGACCGGGTTCTTCGCGTAATCGCGGTCAAGCAGCGCCTGTCCCCCGACGCGGTGACGCCGGACAGTACCTTTGAGGAGCTGGGCATCGATTCGCTCGATCGCCTCAATCTCCTGTTCGACCTTGAGGGCGAGTTCGACGTGCAGATCGATGACGAAGAGGCGAAAAAGGTCACCAATATGCGCGAAATGATCGCCGGCATACAGCACCTTCTTGACGCCAAAGGGAACCCGGACGCCAAGCCGCAGGCTGCCGACGCGCTGTGAGCCACCGTGTCGTGATCTCCGGCATGGGTGTGATCAGCGCCCTGGGCGCAGAGCAGGAGCAGTTCTGGAGCGCCCTCAGCACAGGGTCATCCGGCATTCGCCCGATTGCCTCCCTTGATCCCTCCCAGCTGCGGTTTCAAAACGCCGCCGAGGTCACCGGCTACGACCCCCAACAAGCGTTTTCCTCCAAGGAACTGGCGTTTCTCGACCGCTTCGCCCAGTTCGCGCTGCTCTCGGCGGACGAGGCCCTGAGGCAGGCGGGCGTAGTCTGGACCGATGCCCTGCGGGAACGCACTGCGATCGTCACCGGCTCCTGCCTCGGCGGGCGGGGCGCCGAAGAGGCCGGTTACTGGGAGCTGTTTCACCACAACCGGACACGCGTTCACCCGCTGACCATCCCACTCAGCATGAGCAACGCCGGCGCCAGCCACATCTCCATGCGCTACGGCGTACAGGGGCCTGCCTACACCATCTCCACCGCCTGCGCGTCCTCGGGGCATGCCATCGGGCAGGCCTTCTGGATGGTCCGCTCCGGCATGGCGCCCATGGCCATCACCGGCGGCAGCGAGGCTCCATTGTTTCTGGGCGGACTCAAGGCATGGGAGGCCATGCGCGTGGTCAGCAAGGACACCTGCCGCCCCTTTTCGGCGGACCGATCCGGCCTGGTGCTCGGCGAAGGTGGTGCCATGCTCGTACTGGAGCCGCTGGAGACGGCGCTGGCGCGCGGCGCGCGGCCCATTGCCGAAATCGTCGGTTTTGGCATGTCCGCCGACGCTGGCCACATTACCCAGCCCGCTCCCGACGGCGCAGCGCGCGCGATGCGCAATGCGATTGAAGACTCCGGCCTGGCCCTCGAGCAGATCGGCTACATCAATGCGCACGGCACCGCCACGCTGGCCAACGACCGCAGCGAGACCGCGGCGATCCGCAGCGTCTTCGGCCCCCTGGCCGACAAGCTGCAGATAAGCTCCACGAAATCCATGCACGGCCACGCCCTGGGTGCCGCCGGCGCGGTGGAGGCAGTGGCCTGTGCGCTGAGCCTTCGCCACGGCATCCTGCCGCCCACGGCGAACTTCACCACAGCCGACCCCGAATGTGACCTGGACGTAATCCCCAACCAGGCCAGAACGTGCGCCGTGGAAGCCTGCCTGTCCAACTCTTTCGCCTTTGGCGGCCTGAACGCCGTGCTGGCCTTCAAGGCCTACCCGTAGGGTCTACTGCGGACGGCGCAGCCAGTCCACCGAGCGTTGCAGGCCCTCTTCCATGCTGACTGCCGCAACGAAGCCAAAGTCCCGGCGTGCTGCCACGATGGGGAACTCCTGATTGCGGGCCAGCAGGTATACCGCATGACGCGTGAGCAGAGGCTTCCCAGGTAGCCGGCCATAGCGGTGCGGAGCCTCCATCACGCCAGCAAGGGCCATCGCGTTGCGGAACGAAAGATTGATCCAGGGCGCCTTTACCCTCAGTCGTTCCGCAAACATCGTCAGGTATTGCTTCCAGGTCGCTCCCGTGCCGTCCACCAGGTTGTACGCCTTGCCCATTGTGTTCGGGCTGGCCGCCGCGTCGATCATGGCCTGCGCCACGTTGTCGACATACGTGAAGCCACCCGGAGCGGCCCCGTTATCGATGACGGCCATGAGACGCTGGCGGAGCAGGCCGGCAATGTCGGTTGTAAAGTCCTTGCCGCGTGGGCCGTAGATCGTCCCAGGTCGCACGATTGTGGCTTTGAGCCCGTCCGCTATCGCCGCCCACACCAGGCGCTCGCCCTGCAGCTTGGTCTGGTTGTACGGCAGAGCCGTCTCGACCAGGGGTCCATCCTCGCGGCACGGCACCTCCGGGTAGCCGTACACGTCGGTCGTGCTGACATGCAGAAAGCGCTGCAACTCCGCTTCGTTCTTCGCAGCGGCCAGCAAATTTCGGGTGCCGTGAACGTTTGCCTCAACGTATGTCTTCAGGGGGGCCCAATCGGTTGAGCACGCCGCACAATGAAAGATGTGGGTAGCGCCTTGGACCGCCGCCTGCAGCGAAGCCTGGTCGCGCAGATCCCCTTCGGCAACCTGCACGGCAACGCCACGCAAATGACCCAGATCGGACGTTGGACGGGCAAGCACGGTGACCTTATCACCCCGTGCCACCAGCATCTCGGCCAGCCTCCCACCCAGAAAGCCGCTGGCCCCGGTGACAAGTGCCCGCACGAGCTAGCCCTGCGCGATCTTGCGGAACACATCCAGCACAAAGCCAAGCTGGTCCAACGTATGCGCCGCCGTAACGCACAGCCGCAGCCGGGCCTGCCCCTGCGCCACCGCTGGGAACATCACCGGCGCCGCGATGATGCCATAATTTCGCAGCTTGCGCGCGAACAACGCCGTGGTGGCTTCATCCTTCAGGATGACCGGGATCACGGCCGTCTCAGACAAGCCTGTGTCGTACCCCAACTCCTGCAGGCCCTTGCGGAGAAAATTCCCATTCCGCTTGATCAGTGCCACGCGCTCCGGCTCTTTCTTCAGGATCGCCAGCCCGGTGCGAATCGCTGCTACCGAGGACGGCGCCATAGCCGCGGAGAATATGTACGGCGACGACGCATGCTGCAGAAAGATCGCGACCTCCTGCGACACAGCCACGAAACCGCCGCTTGCCGGGATCGACTTGGCCAGCGATCCCGTCCAGATATCAACATCATCCGTGTTGACCCCGAAATGCTCATCGGTGCCCCGGCCAGTCGCGCCCAGCACACCGGATGCATGCGCCTCATCCATGAGCAGGAAGCAGCCAAACTCCTTCTTGAGCGCAATCAGGTCCGGAAGGCAACAGATGTCGCCGTCCATCGAAAAGACCCCGTCCGAAACCAGCACGGTGCGATTCGCCGTGGTCGGCTTCTGCAGCTCTTCCCGGGCTGACTGCGGATCGTTGTGACGGAAACGCTGCAGCTGCACGCCCGCCATGCGGCAGGCATCCAGAAGGCTCCGATGGCATAACTCGTCGATGAGGATGCGGTCAGAAGGCCCAAACAGCCCATAAATGACGGCCAGGTTGGCCATGTACCCGGAGCTCACGGTCAGCGCGTCTTCAGTGCCCTTGAACGCCGCCAGTTCCGCTTCCATGTGACGGTGCACATCCAGGGTGCCGGTCAGCAGCCGCGCTCCGCTGGTGCTGGTCCCATACCGGTGAATTGCCTCGGTCGCCGCCCGGTCGATCCGCGGGTCGCCAATCAGGCCCAGGTAATCGTAGCTGGACATCATCAGCATCTGGTGCCCGTCGGCGGTCACACAGGGGCCCGCCTTGGCCTCAAGCGGCATGTGAAACGGGTACGCATCGGAGGCTACAGCGAGCGCGGTTCCTTCAAAGATCCTCCGGGCGCGAGCGTCCAGCAGGCCGGTCTTTTTAAAATTCCACGTCGTATGGTCCGCGAAGTAACCGCCGAACATCTCTCCCGAGGACGACGGAAAACCGTTTTTGACTTCCTGTGCGTCGCTGCTTCCTACTAAAGACAAGGGCATGTTACATACGATGCTAGCTGAAGAAGAGGCAAAACGTCCCGGACGTTCGCTCGAAACATGTGCACCGGATGCGCAGCAATGTGACTTCTGTCCCGCCATGACCGCACGCCGAAAACTGGCTCGTCAGAATCGACCTTGCTGCGGGAACCGCCTTAACGCGTCGCGTCGATCACGGTCAGGGCCTCGCCCTCGCCTGAGGCGCTCATGGAATCGTTCGTCACCACCAGGGTCGTCCCCGGCTGCAGCTCTTTGTCCAGCGCGGCACGAAATGCCCCCGGCAACTGCACCCGCCCACGCTCCGCCGCCGTCATCTCGTGATCCCCGGCCAGGCTCTGCCCCGGTAACGGGAGTTGCAGCCAACGGAACGTCCCGCCCTCGACAGATGTCAGCGTAAAAGCCGTCGTAGCCACGATCGGGCCGTCAATCTGCACCGGGGCCGAGCCGATCAGCACGCCGTTGCGCAGCACCAGCAATCGGCGGTCCGTCCCACTCAGTACCAGGGACACCGGTCCGCTTGGGGACGCTTCCGGGTTCCAGGACGCGTCGCCTGCCAGCTGCGGCTCCAGGCCCCGCGCTGCCTGCAACAGGTTCGGGGTGGGCGCCACGCGTGGCACGGCTTCCCTGTCCGTGACCACTACCGTCATGCCCAGCTTCGTCTCGCCGTACAGCTTGCGCGCAAACTCCATAGGCATGCGCACGCATCCGTGCGACGCCGGATAGCCCGGCAGATGGCCCGCATGGAGCGCAATCCCATCCCACGTCAGCCGTTGCATAAACGGCATGGGTGCCGCGTTGTAGAGGTTGGACTTGTGGTCAACGTGCTTCTGCAGCACCGTGAAGATGCCCGTGGGCGTCGCATGGCCCTTTTTGCCGCTGGATACTGTCGAGACCGCAATCAGCACCCCGTTGCGATACACATAGCAGCGCTGCACCGGCAGGCTCACGATGGCCAGAACGGGGCCGGCCGGCGAAATGTTCGGCGCCCAGAGGTACTGCCCGGGACGCATCCCACGGATCGCCTCGGCGGCATTGGGCCCCGTCAGCGTGGCGGGAGGCAGCTGCGCCGGCCTGGGCGCGGCTTTACGCTTTGCCTGCGCGGCGCCGGCAACACGGGCAAGCCCGGTCGCACCCGCTGCAGCTACCAGGGCAAGAAATCTCCGACGATCGGTGGACATGACACCCATTATGCGTCCGCCGCTTCCCTGGAACGCAGCGTGCTCAGGCTGATGCAACTTGGGTACACTTTGTACACCAATCTGGATACTCTGCAGGTTGCAGGCTTAAGGGGCACTCATGCCCCTCAAAGGTGACGTCCATCGTGCTTGGATTCAGCAACGGACAACAAGGGCTGACTGCCCACGCCGCCACCGGTAAGAGACGCCTCCGCCGGCTCGCGCTGGCGAGCTGCGCTCTGCTGGCAACGTTTGCTGCAACCGCGCAGACACCGACCGTGATCCAGGGCACCGGCAATCCCATCCTCGCTGACGGCTCTTTCTACTCGGCCGACCCGGCTCCCGTCGTCGCCGGCGATACGCTCTACATCCTTGCAGGCAGGGATGAAGCGCCACCCGGCGTCAACGACTTCATCATGAACGAGTGGCAGCTCTTCGCGGCAACCGACGTCGCCTCGCACCGCTGGCTGCACTACCCAAACATCCTTCGTCCGGAGACCGTCTTTGCCTGGGCATCGCCCTCCCACGCCTACGCCGGCCAGATCATCCAGGGCACGGACAAGCGCTTCTACCTTTATGCCCCCGTGCAGGAGGCCAACAGCAAGGCGGAAGACCCTTTCGTCATCGGCGTCGCTGTGGCTGACAGTGTCCTCGGGCCGTGGAAGGACGCACATCCGAGCGGCCCCATCGTCTCGCAAACACTTCCCGTGCCCAACCGCATCCAGAACATCGACCCCACCGCCATGCTCGATGACGATGGCAGGGTCTATCTCTACTGGGGCACCTTTGGCCAGCTGCGCGGCGTTGAGCTTGCCCCCGATATGGTCACGCCGAAGGGCGACGTAGTCAAAGTGGAGAACCTGCCCGGCTTCTTCGAAGCGTCCTGGCTCTTCAAGCGCCAGGGTACGTACTACATGGTCTACGCCGGCAACCAGGCAGGTCCTGACTCGCCCTGCACCCCGGCCGTCTACCACGCGTGTATCGAGTACGGCACCGCGAGCTCCCCGCTGGGACCATGGACCTACCGCGGCGTAATCCTCGAACCTGTCTCCTCAACCACCTCGCACCCAGGCGTGATCGAATTCAAGGGCAAGTGGTACCTCATCTATCACACCGCCGATGCGGCAGGGGGCGATCACTTCCGGCGCAGCGTCGCCATCGACACGGTGCTGTGGGACGACAGCATCTCTCCCGCGCGCATGCTAAAGGTCACGCCCACCCGCGCCCCGGCCCCGCCGCCCGCGCCCACCCGCAACGTGGCCTCCGCAGCCCGACCCAGCGCCTCCAATGAACCCGTCCCCGTGCAGTATTGGATAAGGGCCCTTAACGACGGCATCGTGCGCCCCAACCCACTGCCTCCGGATATGTGGGGCAGCTGGTCGCCGCACAATCCTCCGGGCCAGTGGATTCAGTACACCTGGGCTCGACCCATGACTTTGAATAGCTCCCGCATCCAGTTCTGGGCCGATCACCCTGCCGGCGCTCACGAAGGCGTCGCGCTCCCGGCTGCCTGGCACCTTGAATATTTCGCAGACAACGCCTGGCACCCTGTGCCGCACCCCGGCGCCTACACCCTGCCCCGGGAAGGCGAGTTCGCCTCGGTGAGCTTTGATCCGATCCGCACGCGCTGCCTGCGCGCCGTTTTCACAGCCTCGGGCGACGCAACCAGCCATGCCGCGGTCGCCGTTACAGAGTGGGAGGCTCTTGCTCGGGGATCGATGAAGCCGTCATCGCTCCCGCCGGTACCCGCGGAAAGCAATGCCTGCGGCGCGGATCATAAACCTTAGCGGAAGCGCGGGCAGCTACCAGCTCCCGCGTTCCCCGAAGACGTCAATCACCCGTGCAAGCCGTTCGGCGCCTTTCAACCAGTTATCCTGCAGCCCCGCCTCCACACGAACGACGTCCCCGTGGACAAGGCCCTCGATGATCGTGGTGTGCTCATCCACTGACGTGCTCAGATCGCCGATGATGGAACTCGCATAAAGCCGCCAGTAGCGTTCTGCCTGCGGTTCCACGGCACGGTGCAGCGTCGCCAGGCGTGACCCCGCGCCGGCGTTCACGACCGCCCGGTGAAAGTCACGGTCAAGGTTGAAGATGTCCCCCGCTCGCCCTCCGCCAGCTGCGATCGACCGCAGCTGCTCGTTCTTCTCCCGCAGACTCTTGATCAGGGTCTCGCGCTCGGCCTGCGGCAGCTGCGCCGCGCCACGGCCCGCGATGCCTTCCAGCCGCCCAATGATCATGTACAGCTCATGGGCATCCTCCTTGGTCAGGGGTGCCACGATCATGCGCGACTTGGTGACGTTGCGATGCTCCAGCACGTAGCCCTCGCGCTGCAGCCAGTGAATGGCGGCGCGCACCGGGGTGCGGCTCATATTCAAACGCTCGGCCAGGTCGGCTTCCACGATCCAGGTGCCCGGCGCCATCTTGCCGTGCACAATCAGCTCCCGGATTTCCCCAAAGGCAGTCACAAGGCTGGTACCGTGCTCTGCCTTCTCGCGCTGCGCTCCCTTGGCCGCGGTCTTCGGACGTCTGGAAGGGGTCGACTGGGAAGCGGGCCCGGCGCCATTCATTTTCACTGCCATGAATCCTCGCCTAACTCTAGCGTAAAGAATATGTCCAAGGGCCCTGTCTCGCGTTGTATTCAATTCCGTCTACAATTCCCACAGCCGCTTTCCCAATTCGTATTTGCAGTCTGCCACCTTAACCCGCGCAGTCAGCCGTTTGTCCCCGCAGCCCAAGACGGAACACACTTCCGCTTCACAGGAGATCGCATGAACTGGTCCGGCGTCCTGCCCGCCATGACAACACCCTTCGACAGCAACCTCGCCGTCGACCACGCTTTTCTCGCCGCGCACGCCACCTGGCTGCTGGAAAACGGCTCCTCTGGCCTGGTGATGCTCGGTTCTCTCGGCGAGGGTGCAACGCTTGAGCACGCCGAAAAGATCGCCGTCCTGAAAACCGCCGTCAAGGCATCGGAAGCGAAGGGCACACCAGTCGTCGCCGCCATCTCCTCGCTATCCACCCGCAACGCCATTCACCTCGCGCAGGAAGCCGCAGACGCGGGCTGCAGCGGCCTCATGGTGCTGCCACCTTACGTCTACGCGTCAGATTGGCGCGAGATGAAAGAGCATGTGTCCGCCATCATCGCTTCGACGAGCCTCTCCTGCATGCTCTACAACAACCCCGTCGCCTACAAGACCGACTTCCTCCCCGAGCAGATTGCAGAGCTTGCCGCGACATACCCAAATCTCGGAGCCGTCAAGGAGTCCAGCGCCGATGCACGGCGCGTGCTGGGTATCCGTGAGGTCCTGGGAGATCGCCTGAAAATCTGTGTCGGTGTAGATGACGTGCTCGTTGAAGGCGTCAACTCCGGCGCCACGGGCTGGGTCGCCGGCCTGGTCAACGCCTTTCCGCGCGAGTCCGTCGAGCTCTTCAACCTGGCCCGAGCCGGCAAACACGATGAGGCTTTTGCGCTCTACCGTTGGTTCCTTCCGCTGTTGCGCATGGATACCGTGCCTAAGTTCGTGCAGCTGATCAAGTGGGTGCAGGGTGAGACCGGCACCGGTACCGCAACGGTACGGCCGCCACGCCTGGAGCTTGCCGGGGCCGAACTCGCCGATGCAAAGGCCGTGCTGGGCAAAGCGCTTGCCAACCGGCCGGCCGTCCACTCCACACCTTTTCCTGCTCTGCAAGGTGCGTAAGCCTCACGATGACCAGTGCGGCCCGTGCTGTCTCAGGCGGTCCGCACGTTCTATCCAAAGCACGAACACGCCCCCACGGCGGGTAAGAAGAGATCTGCTTATGAAGTCCCGTGTTGTGTTCCCTCGTCTTGCCTCGCGCATTCTCCTACCTTGTGTGCTTCTGTGCTCCCTGCCGGCCGCAATCGTCTGTCACGCACAATCGGCAACGCAGGCCCAGCCCGAGGCAAGCGCTGCCCAGCTGGATGCCTTCTACGCGGCTGAGTGGGAGCACACCCTCAGGCACTCGCCTGAGTTCGCCACCTACGTCGGCGACACGCGCTTCAACGACCGCCTCGGCGACTACACCGCGGCCGCGCAGACAGCAAGCGCACACCACGCAGCAGACCAGCTGAAGCGTTTGCAGGCAATCCCCCTAAGTGGGCTCACCGAAGAACAGACCATCAGCCGCGAGATGATGCTGCGCCAGTTGCAGATGCAACTCGAAAGCTATCGCCTGAAAGAATGGGAGATGCCGGTCAGCCAGATGAACGGCATACATCTGGACCTCGCAGCCATGCAGTCGCAGGTGCCCTTCAAGACCGCGGGGGACTACCGCAACTACATCGCCCGCCTCAAGCAGATCCCCCGCGTGATGAACGAAGTCACCGCGGTCATGCAGCTCGGCATGCACGACCGCCTCATGCAGCCACGCTACCTGCTGGAGAAGGTAGCGACCGAGGCCGGGGGCATCGCGCAGACACCTGCCGAAAAGAGCCCCTTCGCGCAGCCGCTGAATCGCTTCCCTTCCACGATTCCTGCGGATCAGCAGGGAGCCTTACGCAGAGATATGCTCGAGGCCATCAATGATGACGTCCTGCCGGCCTACCGACGCTTCGCCGCTTTTGTAAGCACCACCTACGCCCCGGCAGGTCGCACAGAGCCCGGCATCTGGGCCCTGCCAAACGGCGCCGCGCTCTACCGCAACGCTATCCGCGAGCACGTGCAGACCTCCATGGATGCCGATGCCATCTTCAACGAGGGCATGCGCGAGGTGCACGAGATCGAGACGCAGATGCTCGCGTTGGCAAAGACGCAGGGCTATAACGATCTGCCCAGCTTTCACGCGCACATCAACGCTGACCCGAAGCTCCATGCCGTCTCAGCCGAGCAGCTGCTGACGCTCTATGCCGGCTATGAGAAGCAGTCGCGAGCCAAACTCACCGAGGTCGTTCCGACCGCTCCCACCCTGGGCCTGGATGTCGTCCCCATGGACAGCTTCCGCGCTCCGGATGCGGTGCCCGCCGACTACTCACCGGGATCCACGGCCAGTGGGCGCCCAGGCCGTGTCAACGTCAACCTCTACAACCCGCCGAGCCGCCTCCTGCTCAACGTAGAAGCCATCGCGTACCACGAGGGCTTGCCCGGACATCACCTGCAGTTCTCCTTCGCCGACCAGCTGCACGACCTGCCGCAGTTTCGCCGCTTCGCTGGCCACGACGCCTACTCAGAAGGCTGGGCGCTCTACGCCGAACGGCTCGGCAAGGAGCTCGGCTTCTATCAGGACCCCTACAGTGAGTACGGCAGGCTGCAGAACGAGATGTGGCGTGCCATCCGCCTCGTCGTCGACACCGGCGTCCACTCCAAACACTGGACTCGCCAACAGATGGTCGACTTTTTCAAAGCGCACACCGCGATGGATGACCAAAACATCCAGACCGAAGTCGATCGCTACATCTCATGGCCCGGGCAGGCCCTGAGCTATCGCCTCGGCCAACAGAAGATCCTGCAGCTTCGCGAGCGCGCCCGCACCGAGCTCGGGCCCCGTTTCGATGTGAAGCAATTCCACGCACGCGTTCTATCACTCGGGCCGGTGCCCCTCGATGTGCTTGATGCGAGCCTCACCCGATGGATTGAGACGCAGAAGAGCGCGGCAGCGCCTGTCGGGCAATAGAGTCTCCTACGCGAAGCTACGCCGCATCAGCGGAACGCACACGACGTCGTAGCAAAAGGTAGATCGGCACACCCGTCGCGATGATCAGCAGCCCGGGCCATGTCGTCGCGGTGCGATAAACAAATAGCACAACCAGGATCACCGACGACCCCGCGATATAAAAGCCGGGCAGCCACGGATAGCCCCACGCACGGTACGGTCGCGGCGCCTCGGGACGCGTCCTGCGCAGCCGAAACAGCGCCGCCACCGTCACGATGTAGAACAACAGCGCCGCCGAAATCACATAGTCCAGCAGGTTGCTGTACAGGTTGCCATAGTGGCCCGTGACCTTATCCACGGTGCGTGGCAACACCAGGGCCAGCGCCCACGCGCATTGAATCGCCAGCGCCCACCCCGGCACACGTGCCCGGTTCAACAGCGCGGCCCTGCGAAAGAATAGGCCATCCTGCGCCATCGCATAGCAGGCCCGCCCGCCGGTCAGCGTGAGCGCGTTCACCGTGCCAAACGTCGACACAACAATCAGCAGGCTCATGGCCACGGTGCCAAAGCGTGGCAGCACAGTCGCCACTACCAGCGTCGCCACACGATCCCCGGGAGCGTTCTGCACGCTGGCCAGCGGCAGCACCGCCAGGTAACAGACGTTGCACAGCAGGTACAGCACCGTCACCATGGACGTACCCAAAGCCAGAGCCAGCGGCAGGTTGCGCTTCGGGTTACGCACCTCGCCGGCCACCAGTGTCACATCATGCCAGGAGTCCGAGCTGAACAACGAGCCCGTCTGCGACACACACACCGCGACGAACAGGCCAAAGCCCGTAAGCGCACTCAGGTTGCCGATCGGCAGGGCGTCATGCGGCGTCCACGGCTGCGTGAAGTTGGCATGGAACACCGCCGGGTGCAGCACGTACGCAATCAACCCCAGCAGCAACAGCAGAACGATCCCGGTCAGCTTCGAGACCGTAAAGACGTTCTGCACGATCTTGCCCCACTCCACGCCATACATGTTGATCAGCGTCGTCAGCAGGATCACGCCCATGGCCACGGCCTGCGCCGTCGAAAGCGACAGCGCATACCCCGGCAGCATCGTGACCGGTTGGATCAGGTAGCGGGACTCACTGATGCCGGGCACCAGCACGCCGCCAAACCGCGCAAACGCAATGGCCACCGCGGCAATGCTGCCTGTCTGGATCACGCTCAGCAGCGTCCATCCATACAGAAAGCCCACCAGCGGCGAGAACGCCTCACGCAGATACACATACATGCCGCCTGCCTGCGGCATCATCGCGGCAAGCTCACCGTAGCTGAGCGCGCCCGCCACGGTGAGCAGCCCCGTGATGATCCACGTGACCAGCAGCCACCCGGACGAGCCAACCTGCCGGCCAATCTCCGCGCTCACGATGAAGATGCCCGAGCCTACCATGATGCCGGCCACGATCATCACCGAATCAAACAGCCCCAGTGCCTCCCGGAACTCCGTCGGATGCTCCGCCGTTCCAATACCCGGTTGAACCATACGTTGCGCTTCGCCTCTCACTCGTTACAGCTTCAGGCCGAGACGTTGCGCAGATACACCGAGTAGCGTTCATCGGTGATCTGGCTCAGCGGCGCAAGTGTATGCACTGGGCCATGTCCCTTGCTACGGAAGCGCAAGGAATACCGGTTGTCCGCTTCGATCTGCTCAAACCAGATACCCGTCTGTGCGACCTCGGGCATCGGCATGCCATGCTGCCCATCATCCGGTCCGGACCCACCATAGATCATGCCTGTCGTTAGCCCTTCGGTGCCCAGCAAAGCGGCCAGCACTAGCGGTCCATACATGGCCGCCTGCACCTGCGGCGCATCGTTGGTCGGGGCCACATGCAAGGTCATCGGCAGCGTCAACTCGATGACGTCCCCCACCTGCCACGCGTGCTCAACCGCCGCATAGGTGGAAGGCGTCAATGGCACGTTCTGCACCGCACCATTCACGCGCAGCGCCACGTCCTTGGTCGCCCAGTAAGGGATGCGCAGCTTCAGCGTCGTCGCCTGCTTCGGAGCCGACGTGATGCGGAA
>CAXTVC010000023.1:0-4035 GCA_964247615.1 uncultured Acidobacteriaceae bacterium | reverse complement strand
CCGTTGCGATCCTGCGTGCCATAACGCACGTTCAGCATCAACTTCTCGTAGTAATCAAAGTGCGCCGCATCTGGCTCCTGCCCAAACAGGTGACGCGACAGCTTCATCATGTTGTAGGAGCAGCAGCATTCCTGCGATGCGCCGCCCAGCTCCGTCGAGATCGCATCCGGCTTTTGCCAGAACTCCCCATTGCTGGTGCCGCCCGTGCAATAAGTGTGGTGGTCCAGCACCTCGCGGTAGAAGTTGCGGCTGATGCGGTTGTACCGTTCATCTCCCGTGAGCTCATACCCGCGCGCCGCGCCAATCGCCTTCGGAATATTCGTGTTGGCATGGTTGCCGGCCAGCTTGTCCTCACCCGCAGCCAGCGGCTCAAAAATCTTCTTGTGCTCAAACCGATAGCCAAGGTCGCGGTACTTCGTCTTGCCCGTGATTGCATACAGGTTGAATGCGGCCTCGTTCATGCCACCGTGCTCCACCAGCAGCACCTTCTGCCACTCATCTTCAGAGATCGGCGCGCTGTAGGCGATCGCCCAGTCGGTCATGTGCTCGGCCACGGCCAGCGCCTGCGCGTTGCCGGTGTGCTCATACATGTCGATCATGCCCGCAAGGATCTTGTGGTACGTGTAAAACGGCGCCCAGACCTTCTCATGCTTGCGCAGCCTGTCATACGCGGCCTCTGGGTACGCCCCCAGGTAGCCGTTCTTGGATTGACACTCCGCCAGCGTCGCAACCAGCGTCTTGGCCTTGTCGCGCAACATCGCGTCTCCCGTGCTCGCATACTGCAGCGCGCACGCAGAAAGGTAGTGGCCGACATAGTGCCCACGCAGCTCGCAATCAGGAGCCTCCCATCCACCCAGCGGCGTCGCGTCGGCAGGCTTGCCCGCCGTCACGAGGAAGTTATATGCAAGCCGATCATTAGGCAGCGAGTACAGAAAGCTGCGGTTCAGCTCCATCGTGTCCATCCAGATGCTTGGCAGCAAGCGCACCTGGGGCATCGGAAAGGGCTGCGCCTTCCACACCACCTTCTCTACCGGGGAATGGACCAGGTTCGCCGTCGCCACATCGGCGCCAGCAACACCAGGCGTACGCTGCGCACTCGCAGCCCCGTCCAACAGCGTCGCTGTCCCCACTGCTGCCGCCGCAGTCAGAAATCCTCTGCGCGTCAATCCGTTCTGCATCCCCGTCATCGCTTTCCCCTGCTGTGTTCTGGCTGTTGCGTAAGCTGAAACTATCGTCCACCCGAAGCAGCCGGTGCAGCGTTCCAGTTCACTGTTGTCTCGCCCTCAAGCGAGCGAACAAAGAAGTCCATTAATCGCCGCTGCCCATACTCGCCACCGGCGCCATGTTCCCCACCCGGTACGTCCAGCAGCTCAAAATCCTTGTTGGCCTTGATCAACGCGTTGACCACCTGCAGCGTGCTTGACGGATCGACATTGCTGTCCATCTCGCCCATCACCAGCATCAGCCGGCCCTGCAGCTTGCCCGCATTTACCACGTTCGACGAAGCCGCATACTCCGGCCCGACAGGCCATCCCATCCACTGCTCGTTCCACCAGACCTTGTCCATGCGGTTGTCATGGCACCCGCTGTTCGATACCGCGGCCTTGTAAAACTCCGGATGAAACAACAACGCGCCCATCGCACTCTGTCCGCCGGCCGACGTGCCAAAGATCCCCACACGGCTCGCGTCATACCAGGGATACTTCTTTGCCGCCGCCCCGTGCCACAGTACGCGATCCTCGAAGCCCGCATCTTTCAGATTCTTCCAGGTCACGTCGTGGAACGCTTTACTACGGTTGTTGGTGCCCATGCCATCAATCTGCACGACGACAAAGCCAAGGCTCGTCAAGGACATGGGCCGCGACGTAAACGACTTCGGCACAAACGATCCCTGCGGTCCGGCATAGATGTCTTCGACCACAGGGTAATGGCGCGATGGATCGAAGTGCTCCGGTCGGTAGATCAAGCCCCAGATGTCCGTCCTGCCATCACGCCCCTTGGCAACAAAGACTTCGGGGGCATGCCATCCAGCCGCGCGCAGCGCCGTCAGATCACCCTTGTCCATGGTCGCGATCGTCTTACCATCGGCCACGCGCCGCAACGCCAGCTCAGGGGCTAGATCCACACGCGACCACAGATCCGTAAAGTACTGCCCATCGGAGGAATAGCTCAGCCGGTGATTCGCCGGCTCTGTCGTCATCGGCACCATGCCCGTGCCGTCAAAGTTGATCCGGTACCCTTGCGTGAAGTACGGGTCCAGCTTCGGGTCCACACCACTTGCTTCGAAGTAGATCTGGCGCTTCGCATCATCCACGCGGTCCACACCACGCACCACCCACTCGCCCTGTGTAATCTGGTTCTTTACCGCACCGGTCTGCCCGTCAAACAGGTACAGATGAGCCCATCCATCCCGCTCCGACAGCCAGACAACCTCTTTCCCGTCTTCCAGATCATGCCGATACAACTTGCCCCCGGTCTCCGGCTCCGGATTCAACTCGCTGTACTCGACGAACGTGGCACTCGTCTCATCCACAACCCGCCGCGTGGCGCCCGTCCCCGCGTCCACCGAGAGCACACTCAGCCGCTGGTGTCCACGCTGGTTATAAACAAACGTGAACGCCGAGCTATCCTTGCGCCACTCAAAGTTGGATAGCTCATACGGGTTCGGAAACAGTGCATTCCCAACGACGACCTCCGCATGCGTGGCCGGGTCAAAGAGCACAGGCTGCTCCCGATCCAGAACGTCACCCGGCTTGGCATAGAATCGCGCCGACGCAATCGGCTGCAGCTGGCTTTCAGGCGAGGACTCGACGTAGTGCACCTCACGCCGCATCCCCTGCAGCACGCGTCGCGCAAGCAGATGCTTTGAATCAGGCGACCACGCCAGCGAACTGCGCTGGTAATAGTCCCCGGCTGATCCATCCATGCTCAAGGCCACCGCAGGCGTCACGTCTCCCTTGGCATGAAGGAAGACGTTGAAGTTTTCGATCGTGGCCTCCCACTTGCCATCCGGCGACGCCACGGAGTGGTGCGGATCATTGCCCTCGAACCCCGGTGCGGTGTCGCCATCACCCGCACTCTCACCTCCCGGTCGCTCCTTCAACGCACACAGGTAGCCGGGCAGCGTGCAATGCCACAGCCCCCGCTTGCTGCGAAAGCTGAAGCCTGCAATCTTCGCGTCAAAGGCGAGCTCCGGCAGCCACAGCGCTCCAGCCTCCACCGGCTTGGGCTGATCCCTGCTCACAGCCGTGGCGATTCGGCCGTTGTCCAGGGTGGAGCGGTGCTGCGTCTTCGCATCCACCAGGACATACTCGTGCCGTTGACCATCTGTCCGCTCAAACCAAAGCGTGGACGTGTCCTCAATCCAGTGTGCCGGTCCTGGCAACATGCCGGCAGCCTTGCGATACGCCGCACCCTTGGCCAAAGCTACCGTGAAATCTTCACGCGTCACCTGTGCCTCAGCCAGGGGCATCAAGGGCACGACACACGCAAATATCAGGGGCAGCAAACGCATGACAAACTCCTGGAGAGCAAACCGAGACCAAGACGGTCCATGGGAAAAGATCGCACGATACAAATACAATCTTGTGTCCATAGAACTTCACCCCTCCATGCCAAAATGTCAACAGGAGTTTACAAAGCCTTAAGGCAGGATCCACTGGCTGGTGTCCCTTCTACGCCTATAATCTGCACGCAAAAATAGAAACGCTGCCAAGCCGGTAAGGTTTTAGCGCATCCGCAATGGGATACACTGCGCCTATTCTTCTGAGGTGCTCCTCTGTCCCACCTTGCGCTGCGTCTCGCCTCCACACTGCTTCTGATCGCCTGCATAGGGGCCTCCCCCGCCCTGAGCCCGGCCCAGCATTCCCCTTCCCCCGCCCTGAGTCCCACGCCGCCAATGGGCTGGAACAGCTGGAATCACTTCGCCGACAAGGTCTCCGACAAGACCATTCGCGAGGCCGCAGATGCCCTCGTCACCTCCGGCATGCGCGACGCCGGCTACATCTACGTCAACATCGACGACACCTGGGAAGG
>CAXTVC010000022.1:0-44126 GCA_964247615.1 uncultured Acidobacteriaceae bacterium | reverse complement strand
TGGAGCTGGGCAAGCAGCTGGCGCAGAAGATCGCCGCCGAGCTGGAAGGTACGGGCGAACTGAAGCACGACTCCAGCACCAACAACCTGATCGGGCGTTACCGCGCCGCGAAGTAGCGTCGTCGGACAGAGCCCATTCCCTGCAGACAGGCGGGGAATGGGCTTGATAGACCGATAGCCGTCCCGTGGGCAAAGCCCGTGCTACAACTTTGGTCCCCTGCACAGCGGACGGTTTCTTACGTACGGTGAGGTATGCGTAAGAACAGACGCCAGAGTCGCTCGCAAGAACCACGGTGCGGGACACTCGATACCCCAAAAATTGAAATGCGCGGATGCCAAGCACAGAGATTCTCCGCAGCGATGGGCAGCTGTCTGCCTATCAGGATTCAGATCGATCCAGTCACTCGCTACGCGGCGGAGAGGCGCTCGCTACAATGTGGAGCTGGGCCGCTCCCATTAGCTGGCGGACCACAGCCTCGTTATGGTTGGCCCTCGTTGTCCTTTGTGGACTTCGCGCCTATGTAGGACTTGCGGGCACGCGGATTTACTCGCATGACGCCTTCATGGTGCTGGATGGTGCCTGGCGCATGCTGAACGGCCAGCGCCCTCACCTTGACTTCAACAGCATGATCGGACCGGCTGCTTACCTGCCCACGGTCCTTGGTATGTACCTGAGCGGCAACACGGCGGCGAGCTTTGGCTATGGACAGGCCCTTGTTGCCCTGCTTGTCGGACCGTGGGCCTACGTCTTGGGATCTCGACTGAGCTTCGTCCCCAGGGTGTGTTTTGCCCTGTGTGCGGCAGGCATTGCGATCTCTCCCGCGATCATCGGTCCATCTCCCCTGGAGATCAGTCCCGGGATGACCTATAACCGTTTCAGCTACGCGCTGCTGAGTCTCATTCTTCTGGAGTGCATGCAACGGGAAGGCGAGTGGAAGGTTACGCGGGGCTTCTCCAGCGGAGCCGTTCTGGGCATCCTGACCTTTCTGAAAATCACAGCCATGGGGATGGGATTTGTCCTGATTGTGGCCTTTGGGATGCTGTATCCGAAAGGCCGACAGCGCTGGGCGGGATTGCTTTCAGGCTTCGCCCTGGTCGCTGCATCGTTTCTCTTCTACCTGCACTTCCAGCTCGGCCCTGTTCTGCGTGACCTTGCCATCACGATCGGGGCAAAACACATCGCCGTTGCCGAACGGTACGATCTCTACTCAATTTTTATGGAAGCGGGCATGGCGTTTGCCATCGTACTGGCGGGTGCGAGTTGGCTGGGTACAAACCGCCGCTCACGGGAGGCCAAACAGATGTTGCGCGCCGCGGGGGTTGTGCTGCTCGCCAGCGTATCGCTCATCTTTGGCAACTTCCAGCGCTCTGAAGTTCCCCTGGTCACCTTTTTCCTCATCCTCGTGATGAACCAGCTGGCCTCGCACACGCGCAATCGGTCGTTTCGCGAGGGTGCTGTGTTGAACATGAGCCTGCTTGCGGGCAGCATATACATCGCGGGAACGCTGTTTGCCATCACCCTCTCGCTTGCGGCCTGTTTAGGCGCCAAGGCGCATACCGTGGGCGGTGCCACACACTTCCCTACACCCGCGCTTGCCTCGTTCGTACCCATTGGCCCCGACCACAGCTACACCTACTACGTGAACGACGGAATGCAGCTGCTCGAAGCGCACCGCCTGCCCGGGGAGCATGTGATGTGCCTCGACTTCACGAACCCATTTTCTTTTGGGTTGTGGATTCCGCCGGCACGCGGAGGCACCACGAACCTCCAGTTTCATGGCAGCTTCGACGAAAAACATCATGTATCTGCCGAAAACCTCTTTGGCAGTTCTGAACTCGTGATGATGCCCCGGCAGGACTCCGATCTCGAACTCTTGGCTGGCCTGCACCTGGTGTACAGCCCTTATCTGCACAGCCACTACGACCTTGTAGAGGAATCCCGTTCATGGCAGCTGTATCGCCGCCGTGCCTTGCCTAGACCTGGAGTGCCAGCCGCTCCGGTGCAGGCGCAGCTGGCGTTCTCTCACTAGGGCTTCGCGACGGAGACGACAGGCAGGCTGATATAGCTGGCCTCGTTGCCCTCGTGCCACACGCGCTGCGTTGCTTTGGTGTAGTCCTCCGGTTTTGCGTTGAAGATGTTCGGTACGAAGCGCTGCGGGTTGCGATCGTAAAGCGGAAACAGCGTGGACTGTACCTGCACCATGATCCGGTGGCCCGGCTGGAAGGTATGGTTTACCATCGGCAGCCCGAAGACGTAAGGCAACGGCTCGTTTGCCTTGATGGCCTCCGGATGCTCGAAGCTTTTGCGGTAACGGCCGCGGAAGATGTCGATGGCGATGGGCAGCTGGTACCCGCTCATGTCAGTGGGCGGCGCCACACGATCCGGCTCCACATCAATCAGCTTTACCACCCAGTCGGAGTCCGTCCCGCTGGTCGAGGCGACCAGATGAACGACCGGCTCGCCGGAGAGCTTCATCGGCTCCTTCAGGGGTTCGGTCTCGAAGGTGAGCACATCCGGACGGCCATCCACAAAGCGCTGATCGTTTACCAGCCATGTCCGCCAGCCTATAGAGTCGGCCGCGTCCACGGGGCGTGGACGGTAGGGCACCGGCTTCATCGGGTCCGAGACATACTCATCGAACTTCTCGCCTTTCGTCTCCGTACCCGGCTTGTCGAAGGACAGCTTGCCCCCGGCTGTCAGGTAGAGCGGCCGCGACGGCACAGGGCATCCCTGCTCACAGCTGGCCGGGAAGACCGCCGGCTTATCCCAGTGGTCGGCTCCGGTGTCGTAGATGAAGGCTGCGGGGGTGTCTGCTTTTGGCGCGCCGGCTTTCAGGTACTGGTTGAAGAATGGCAGCAGGACATCGCGGCGCCACTGCGCGGTCGTATCGCTGGCCCACATCAGCGAGCCCAGTGCACGGCCCTCACGATTGACCTGCGAATGAAACCATGGCCCCATCACCAGCATGTTCATCGAGTCGGGCGTGCCCTTCGCCTTTAGCGCGCGGTAGCTGTGGATCGCACCCCACATGTCTTCCTGGTCCCAGAGGCCCTGCTCCCACATCGTGGGCACGGTCAGCGGCTTGGCCGCGATCAGCTTGTCGAGCGCCTGGCTTTGCCAATAGCCGTCGTAGCTGGGGTGCTCGACCATCACGCGCCAGAAGGGCAGCTGATCCATACCCAGGGCCGTGGCAAAGGCCCCTGCGGAACCGGCTTTGAGGTAGTTGGTGTAATCATCCTTGCCCTCGCGCGCCACGCTGACCCCGGTGCCGCGGTTTGAGGTCTGCCCCAGGATGTAATCGATGTTGGGCTGCCGGAACGCGCCGTAGTGGAACCAGTCATCGCCCATCCAGCCGTCCACCATGGGGCTCTCGGGGGCGGCGACCTTCAGCGCCGGATGCGGGTTCAGCTCCGCCATCACGACGGTGAAGCCCTCATAGCTGGAGCCGATCATACCCACACGCCCGTTCGACTCAGGGACGTTCTTCACCAGCCAGTCGATGGTGTCGTAGGCGTCGGTTGTGTCGTCGGCGCCGCTCGGGTTGTTGCCCGAGTTCACCGGTGGCGGCGTCATCAGGTACACGCCTTCGGAGCCATACTTGCCGCGCACGTCCTGGTACACGCGGATGTAGCCTGCCTCGACGAAGCCCTCGTCACTCAGTGGCAGCGCCTGGATCATCTTCCTGGACTTCGACCGTGCCGCCCGGGTCGCTGCGTCGTAGGGTGTGCGCGTCAGCAGGATGGGCGCGCCCTTGGCGTCCTTTGGCACGCAGATCACGGTGTAAAGCTTGGTGCCATCACGCATGGGCACCATCACCACGCGCTTGTCATAGTCGCTGTCGACGGCGGGTGCCTTGAAGTTGGGCGTGAGATCGTCACCCGGCAGCTTTCCACTCTGTGCCAGCCCGCAGACAGCGGTGGTTCCCAGCCAAACCGTCAGCACGGCCACACGACCCAATCCGTTCATGGTTCCTCCTCAGACGGCACACCCACTGGCACGCCGGCCGCTAAAAACTTGAAGTGATGTTTTGCCCAGCCTACCATCGCCTGCCCTTGTGGCCGATTTCGCTGGATCAACCTTCGGGGACGTGTTGTTTGCTCCCCGCATGGGTCACCTTGCCGCCTGCAGCACGTGCGTTTATCGTTGTTACAGAGCGGCAATCGAACAGGATGTATTCAACCCCTTCGTTGCAGCTCGCATGGAGGTCCCCGTGTCGTCTCTCGCCACCCTGCCTGCCCCACCAGCGTCCGTCCCCACTTCCCTCGCCCCGAAGGCGCCCAAGATTCTGCCCGGTGTCGCCCTGGATCAATACACGGGCGACCCCAATTTCATGGCTTCGCTTGCGCGTGGCCTTGTGGTGATCCAGGCGTTTACGCCCCAGATGCCGCAGATGACCATCTCGCAGCTCAGCCTGCGGACAGGCCTGTCACGCGCAGCCGTGCGCCGCTGCCTGTACACGCTTTGCAAGCTCGGCTTTGCGGGTTCGGATGAGGCTCAACGCTACTCGTTGCGGCCGAAGATGCTCACGCTGGCCAACACCTACACTGCGTCCAGCACGCTGGCCAACGCCGCGCAGCCCATCCTTGAGCGCATGTCTTCTGTGCATCATGAGAGCTTCTCTGTCGCCACGTTGGACGGCGATGACATCGTGTACATTGCGCGCTCCACCGTGAACCGGGTCATGTCGGTGGATCTGCACATCGGCTCCCGCTTGCCGGCGTTCTGCACCAGTATGGGCCGTGTTCTGCTGGCGTATCTTCCGCAGGATCAGCTGGAGGCCTACATGACTCGCGTCCAGATGCCCACGTACACGCCGCGCACGATCAACTCGGCAGAGAAACTTCGCCTGGCGCTGCGCAACGTGCGCCGCAACGGCTACGCGTTGTGCGACCAGGAGTTCGAGGTTGGACTGCGGTCGCTGGCGGTGCCCGTCACGGCCCCGAACGGGCGCGTGGTGGCCACGGTGAACCTGTCCGGTCACGCGCCGCGCATGTCCATGCTCGACATGCAAACGAAATTCCTGCAACCGTTGCGCGCTGCCGCCGCTGAACTCAGCGTCTTCCTCCGCTAAGGGCTCCTGCTGGGCCCCGTCCTGCTTGTTTTGCAACCGAAGAGCAGGACAAGGGCCCGGAAGGCGCGTCTATAGCTTCTATGGGCGTGGACGCAAGAGTGTTGTGCGGGATGTTGTTCGCGAGCATGCCCCTGCACCACTACATGGTCCGCGACGTGGCGGGCAGCCTGGTGGCCGTCTGCGTCTTCGCACTGGTGCTGTATGCACCGGGCTATGTAGTTTGCTCTGCGACCGATCTCTTTGGGTTCCGGAAGATGCCTTTCACCGAGCGCTCAATGTGGGCGATCGCCGGGTCATTCTGCTGTATCCCGATTGTGGCCTACCTGATTGGTCGTGCTGCCGGCCTACAGGGCGTCTGCTGGATGTGCGGTGCTCTCGGCCTCGTCACCGCGTGGTTGCTCTCTCGGAAGGGGAATGACCCTGGCTGGTCACGCCAGGACCGTTGGATCACCGGGCTGGTCGCAGGTTGCTGGACCATTTTGGTATTGCTGCTGCTGATCGATGTGCAGGTTGGCCACAAGCTCTACTTCAGCGTGGTCATGGCGGACCAAAGCTACCGCATCGCGTTTACGGATGCCGTCGTGAGGACAGGCATCCCGCCGGCGAACCCCTTGTATTTCGGTGGCTCCCCGGCACCCATGCGTTACTACTACTTCTGGTACGTGCTGTGCGCCGCGGTTGCGAAGCTGGCTCACGTCTCGGCCCGACAGGCCTTTATCGCGAGTAGTGTATGGGCGGGCTTTGGCCTGGTCGTCACCGTGGTGCTGTACACGACCCGCTTCTTTGCCTGGGAGCGCCGGAAAAGATGGCTGGCACTGGGTCTTCTCCTGGTGACGGGCGCTGATCTTATCCCGGCTGTGGGTCAGGCTGTTCTGCAACCCTCGCTGAATGGTGACACCGAATGGTGGTCGGTGGATCCCATTGATGCCTGGCCGGATTCTCTCCTGTGGGTGCCTCACCATGTAGCCAGTGCTCTGTGCTGCCTGCTAGGTTTCCTGTTTCTCTGGCGCACGCTGAAGCCTGCTGGCCGCGCTAGCCGACGTTATGCCGTTGGGTTGGCAGCGTTGGCCTTTGCCAGTGCGTTTGGCCTATCGGTCTATGTCGCCTTCGGCTTTGCTCTCCTCGTGGCGGCGTGGCTGGTGTGGCTCCTGCTCTTTCGAGAGCCGGAGGACAAAGCTCTTTTACTGCGCTTTGGACTAGCTGGTGTTCTGAGCGTGTTTATCCTGGCGCCTCTTCTCTCCGAGCTCGCATCAGGGGTAACCGCAGGTGCCACAAGCGGGGGCGCGAACGCCTCCAGCCATCTCTTCACTCTCAGTGTGCGGCGGCTAATCGACTCCGAGCTGGTCACCGGTCTGCCGGCGTTTGCGGCCTGGAAGCAGGCTCACCCCTTGCTGCTCGACCAGACGGCAAGGGCGGTCCTGCTGCTGCCGGGGCTGGCCATGGAGCTGGGGCTCTACGGATTTGTCCTTGTTCTGCTGCTCCTGGCGAGGCGTCGTCGCGGGGGATCTTCCCCACCTGACCGAGCCCGGGACACGTCGCTCTTCTTTTCCGTGGCCGGACTCGTCATGACGATGTTCCTAAGCTCTGCAGTGATCACGAATAACGACTTTGGGTATAGGGCGGTTATGCTGCCGCAGTTTTTCCTCCTGCTGCTGACCGCGGACCTACTCGGCGCCCGGGTGTCGGGCGAGAGCACCAGCGCCGGGGTGCGTTGGACGGACGGTCGGCGCCGTTTTGCCTACGGCTTGCTTGCCGTGGGAGCACTTGGGACCTTGTACTGGGCGTTTTTACTCAGGGCATGGTTGCCCCTTGAGGTTGCCCGCCCCCAGAACGGCTTCAGTCACCTGCCTGAAGACGAGTTTCAGATTCGGGAGGCCTTCGATGTTCTGGAGGAGGTAAGTCCGAAGAGAAGCGTGATCGCTTTCCGGCCGATCGATCCAACCCCTGATCGTCAGGGAGAGGTCATGGCACCCAACGAGTTTTACCAGCGGATGCTGGTCATGGACGCGGGCCGGCAGATGCTGAACGCCGAGGGTAAGTGTGCGATTCATTTTGGGGGCGACCCGAAAGCCTGCGCCGCGATTCAGGGGGCAACGACACAGCTGTATGCCCAACCTGCTGCGAGCGCGGCAGCGGCACGGGAGTATTGCAAGCGCTTCGGGGTGCAGGAGCTGCTTATCAGCGCCTGGGACCCCGGCTTTGCGTCGCGCACGGGCTGGCCTGGAACCCTGCCGACTCTCGTGAGCGAGCCTCGCCTCCGCATCCTGCAGTGTGGTGGATGAACGAGGGTTGGCGACGGATTGCCGGAGCTCGCTGTAAACTTTTCAGGAGAGAGAAACGACTTACGACAGGTGGGGTTTAGTCGTCCAGACGGTGAACCGTGCGGGATCGGCGAGGAACTGAGGAGAACCGAGGGTATGGACTCGAGGCGGTGGCGCACGGTCTTCGAAATCGGCATCAGTTGGCACGACAACAGGCTCACGGCAACGGTGTCCTCCGGTCTAAGCAAGAGTCTTCATCGCGTAGCTGCCTGCATCGTCCAGTCCCCGGGGGAGCACTCCCCTGGCCTCCGCAACCACGGTAGACTTCAGCTACCGTTAGCCCGGTAAGGAACACACCATTCAGACTCTCGCGACGAAACTTTCCGGGTACAGTGAACCCTCCCTGCCTCGCGGCTCCCTCGCAACTGTTGTCCGAGCCTTTCTTCCGCTTCCCGCGTTCTTAAGCGGCGTTGTGGTGATGGCCTTTGCCATTCGCGTCATCGTCGTGGCTTGCCTGCTCAGCCACGTGCCTTCGCACCTCATTGATTACAACGACTTTGGCTGGGAGAGCTGGGAGATGGGCTGGACGGCCCGCAGTATCTTTCTGGGCCAGGGCTTCAGTTCCCCGTTTCTTCCCGTCACGGGCCCTACGGCCCTGGTACCGCCGCTCTACCCCTACCTGCTGGCCGGCGGCTTCCACCTCTTTGGCCTGAATACCGTGAAGGTCGCCTTTGCCGTTCTGAGCCTCAACGGACTTTTCAGCGCGCTCACCTGCATTCCGCTGTATTTCCTGGTTCTGCATGCGGTAACGCGGCGCCTGGCCAGGATTGTCGCCGTCGCCTGGGCCCTGTATCCCTTTGCGATCTACTTCTCGGCGGACCGGGTGTGGGACTATGCGCTGACCGCTCTGCTGTTCACCACGTGCCTGCTTCTGGCGCAGCGCCTGCAGGATCGTGGCCCGCTTGGCTGGCTGGGATTCGGTGCGCTTTACGGTGTCACGGTGCTGTCGAACCCGTCCGTGGTTTCGTTGCTGCCGTTTCTGCTGCTCATCGCCATGTACCGCACGGCGAAGGCGGGCCGCCCCTGGTTCCGGCGCGCCGCACTCGCCTCCCTGGCGTTTTTCGCGGTGTGCACGCCCTGGAATCTCCGCAATCACCGCGTGATGCACGCCGACTTCTTCATTCGTGACGGGTTCTGGCTTGAGTTCTACGCCGGCAACAACGGTGACAGCCATGAGTCCAACTCCGCCGGGGCCCATCCGGCCAGCAATCCTGCGGAGATGGCGCGCTACCGTACCGATGGCGAGATTCGCTATATGGCGGAGAAACGCGACCTGTCGCTCAAGTTCGTGCGGCAACATCCAGGTTTCTTTGCCGTGGCCACCGTGCGCCGAGTCATTCGCTTCTGGACCGGGTACTGGTCGTTCCGCCCCAGCTACCTGAAGTACGAACCCTTCGACCTGCCCAACGTGCCCTTCTGCCTGGTCCTCAGCTTCTTCACCTTCCGAGGCCTGCGGCGTTGGTGGCGTGACGACAAGGCCGCCGCGCTGCCCTATGCCATGGCGATGCTGGTCTTTCCTCTGCCCTACTACCTTACGCATGCCTCCATGGACTATCGCCAGCCAATCGAACCAATAGTGATGATGCTGGTTGCAGTAGGTATTTTCGGAACCCGGTCAAGTCTCCCGACTGCCACGATCGAGAGCCAGGACAGTACTGCAGACCAGCCTGAAACGGTCCTGGCCTGAAGCTTGCCCTACATCCTCCGGGCAGCTTACAGAACTGTTACACACAGGTTGGCGACTCCTCAGTAGGCTTGGAGATGAGGAGATTCACCCCTAATGACTTCCAGTACCCTTCAAGATCCGACGCTTACCGCCGATGCGGACACCGCGGCGTCCATGAGCTCAGCCCAACTGGCCGCGTTGAAGATCAAGCAGGATCTGCGCATGGGGCGTGAGCACCAGGAAGGCCGCATCAACTGGCTGACCAGCATCTTTATGGGCGTTTTCCACTTAGGTGCCATCGCCGCTCTGTTCTTTTTCTCCTGGAAGAACCTGGCTGCGGGCATGATCATGTATTTCCTTGCGATCAACGTAGGCATCGGGATGTGCTACCACCGCCTGCTGACGCACCGCGGCTACCGCGTTCCCAAGTGGCTCGAGTACTTCCTCTCGGCATGCGGCACTATGGCACTTGAGGGTGGACCGATCTTCTGGGTGGCCACCCACCGCGTCCACCATCAGCACTCCGATCACGAGGGTGACCCGCACACGCCGCACGACGGCACCTGGTGGGCCCATGCCGGCTGGATCCTGTCTGGTCGCGCACTGCACTCCGAGACCGCACTCCTGGGCCGTTACGCCCCCGATCTCACCCGCGACAAGGGGCAGGTCTGGCTCTCGCGCTTCCATTGGTTGCCTTTGACCGTGTGTGGCGTTCTGCAGGTCATCATCGGGGCCTCGCTTGCTCCCTCTGGTCATCGGATTGTGGGCGCGCTTGGCATGGTCCTCTGGGGAACCTTCCTGCGCACCACGCTCGGCCTGCACTCCACTTGGCTGGTGAACTCCGCCACGCACCTCTGGGGCCCGCGCCGCTTTGAGACCAAAGATGAGTCGCGCAACAGCTGGTGGGTTGCCCTGCTCACAGGTGGTGAGGGTTGGCATAACAATCACCACGCGCACCCCGTCAGTGCCCGCCACGGCCTGGTCTGGTACGAGTTCGACATCAACTACTACGGCATCTGGCTTATGGAAAAGATGGGTCTCGCCAAGAAGGTGCAGATTGCCAAGTGGGATCCGTCTGACCCGAAGCCCGCTGGCGTTCACTAGATCGCGCTGATTGCCTTATAGAAGAGCTGCCCACCCGGGCGGCTCTTCTGCGTTGCGGGGCCTCCCGCTATACTCACCACCAAGCCATGAATCTCACCCGCCGCCGCGGCTCCAAGGTCTTCTTTCTCACGCTCGGCGTGTGCCTTACGGGCCTGACGATCGGCCTGAATATCACGTGGATCAAGACCAATGAACAGCGTTTTGCACTGCTTGTGCTGGGCATACTGCTCTTCGCCATCCTGATTGCGGGCCTGGTGCTGAACACCGTCTTTCTGCTGCGTGAAATCCGGCGCAATGAGCGCCAGGACAGCTTTTTGAACGCGGTGACACACGAGCTCAAGACGCCGATCGCCTCCATTCGACTTTATCTGGACACGCTGGAGCGGCGCGAACTGCCCGAAGCGCAGCGGCGGCAGTTCTATCGCACTATGCGCTCCGATACGGACCGGCTCCTCAGTACGGTAGAGCAGGTTCTGAAGGCTGGCGAACTGGGCACGCGGAAGGCCGCCGACCGCGTCCGCGTCGACCTCTACAGGCTCGTGCAGGAGTGCACTGCCACGGTGCGCGCTCGGCACCACCTCCCACCCGAGGCCATGGAGGTCATGGATGTTCCCGGGCAGGTGCGCCTGTTTGCCTGGGGCAATCTGGATGATCTGCGCAGTGCCGTACTCAACCTGCTGGATAATGCCGTGAAGTACTCGCCGGACGGCGTGCGCGTCCAGTGCCGTCTTTCAATCGACCGTTATACCTATGCGGTGATCGCGATCACCGACGCCGGGCTGGGCCTGCCGCCGCGCGAGTTGAAGCGCATCTTCCGGCGTTTCTACCGTGCCGACACCAGCGATCACGTGAGGATCAAAGGCACAGGGCTGGGGCTGTTTCTCGTGGATACCATTGCCCGCCAGCACGGCGGCAATATTCGGGCCCAGAGTGAAGGGCTTGGCCAGGGCACCACCATGCTCCTGAAGCTACCCCTGGCCTTGAACTAAGCCATTCGTTGAGGCCTTGCTGAACGGGCCCTTTATCCTGTGGATGGGAGGCCGACGAACCCTGCCCGTATAAGCTGCCATCATGCCCCAACCGCTTGTTGCCGTGATTGAAGACGAAGAACATCTTGCCCAGGGCCTGCTGTTCAACCTGCAGGCGGAGGGCTACCGCACGCACCATGAACTGGATGGCGATGCAGCGCTCGCCTATCTTCTCCACTCCGGGGAAACGCCGGCCGCGGTGATTCTAGACGTCATGCTGCCAGGCCGCGACGGCTTTGCGATCACCCGCGCGCTTCGGGAAGCAAAACGTTATACGCCGATCCTTCTGCTCACGGCACGGGGACGTGCAGAGGACATCGTGGAAGGCTTCGCCGCAGGTGCTGACGACTACCTACCCAAACCGTTCGATCTGAACATCCTGCTGGCTCGCCTGGGCAGCCTGCTTCGGCGCACGGCGTGGCAACAGGGGCAGCCTGCGAGCCCCCAGCCAATCTCCCCGGAGAGCGCCGAGGCACCCGCCGAGGCGTCCAAGGACCAGATCGTCCTGGGAACGCGCACCATTGACTTTGCGACGCTTGAGATCCGCGGCGAGGAGCCGACCGTTCATCTCACTGTGATGGAGGCCGACCTCCTCCGCTACCTGCTTGCCCATCCCGATCGCGTTGTGTCCCGCAAGGAGATTCTGGAAGAGGTGTGGCACGTGCAATCGGACACGGACACGCGGCCCATCGATAACTTCATCGTGCGACTGCGCCGTTATCTTGAGGCGGATCCGGCAAATCCGGTCTACTTCGTGACCGCTCGGGGAGTGGGCTACCGCTTTGCGCCTCCCGAGCTGCCCGGCTCCTAGCGGGGGAGGCCGAGGTGCTTTACGCGGGGGCACCAGCCGTCCGCAGCTCCCCAGCGGCCAGTGCCACCAGCGCCGTGGTCAACCGTTCGCGGCGACGGCTGACATGCTCCTGTTCGCCGTCAGCCAGGTCACCCTCATGTCTTGGCAGTAGGGAACACAGCGCGTGCCTGCACAGATAGAGCTCCACCCATCGCGCTTCTTCCACGAGAAAGCGCGCGTCCTCATAGTCCACCCTGCAAATGGTCTCGGTCAGCGCCTCCAGATAGCGCAGCCCCAGCGAGGCCCGCACGACGTCCTCGTCCAGGTGCTTGGCCACCATGGCCTCAAGCAAAAGCAGGATGCCCTCATCGCGCGCATTGGCCCAGGCCCGTCCACCATGGGCGACCCAGATTCGCCGAGCGACCTCCGATGCAAGCCGGTCCCGTTCGTTGAGGTGCCACACAGAAGACATGGCCGCTTCAGCGGTCCTCTTCCAGCGGCGATGTGTGTTCTTCCAGATCACTTGGGTACCGTCACGCACGGAAAGATTCGCCTCTCAGTGGTTTACAGTCTCGGTGCGGTCGGGTCAACCAATCAATGGTGTACCCCTCCGAGCAACGGTCTACAGAACCATCGGTGCGCGGCGCGATATGACCACCGTGCTGTCCCGTGTCCCTGCGTCCGCTCAATGCTCCGCGCATCACATACCCATGGCGACCTTTGATCTGCAAATCGAACGGATGCACTGTGGCGCCTGCGTCCGCCGCGTGAGTCAGACCCTGAACTCCCTTCCGGAGACCCATGCCAACAGCGTCGCGGTCGGGGCAGCCAACGTTTCAACGCAGGCCGCACCGGAGCAGATTCTTGAGGCCCTTCAGGCTGCCGGCTTCCCTGCCCATCTCACTCACACCACGCCGTGAGCACCGCTCCGGCTTCCCAACCCGAGATTTCTGAACAAACACTGCGCATCGCGGGCATGAGCTGCGCTGCGTGTCAGACCCATGTGCAGCGAGCCCTGTCCGCTGTTCCCGGGGTGCAGGAAGCTTTTGTCGACCTGCTTGCCAATAAGGCCCACGTCACTGGTGACGCCACAGTTACCCCCGCAGTTCTGTCTGCCGCCGTTCGCCACGCGGGGTATGACGTCCTCAGCCCGTCGACGACACTGGATGAAGGCGGCTCCGCCACGTCCAACTCCGCCACGACGGAAGACACGGAGGGGCAACCCGGCCAGCGGCATCTCGGGCTTCGTGCCCTGCTCGCGCTCATCAGCGGTGCCCTAGCCATGGTGCTGTCCATGCCGCTCATGTCCTCCGGTGCGGGCGCGCGTGGCGATGTCCTCAACGACCGGCTCATGCGCTGGAGCGCACCGCTGCTGCCTGCCTGGCTCCTCACCCTGTCTCCCAATCTGCTCCGTGGAACCCTGTTCGCCCTGGCCCTTACGGCCATGCTCTTTGCCGCCCCGGAGATCTACGGAGCTGCCTGGCGCGCGGCACGTCATCGCGCGACGAACATGAATACGCTCGTTGCCCTGGGCACCCTCGTAGCCTTCGCGAGCTCTACCTATACCTCCATCACACTGTTTATCGGCAGATCCAGCGCGAACTTTAGTGATGTTTATTTCGAAGCGGTAGTGCTCATCCTGGCCTTTCTGCTCGCCGGCCGATGGCTTGAGGGCCGCGCCCGGCACCGCGCCACAGCGAGCCTCCGCGCCTTTGCCCACATAGAGGCCGGCGACGCACGCTGGATCGCCGAAGGCTTCCCGGTTGAGCTCGAGACGAACCCCGGCGCCCTGCTCAGCGCCCCCGAGACCCTGCTGCCGCTTGATGCGATCGCGGTCGGGGATATCCTGCGCGTGCTTCCCGGAGATCGTGTTCCTCTGGACGGCGTGGTCCTGGCCGGAGCTTCCTCCGTGGACGAGTCGATGCTTACCGGTGAGCCCCTGCCTGCCACCCGTGCCGCCGGGGACAGGCTCTTCTCTGGAACGCTGAACCTCGACGGGCCCCTGCTCTTTCGTGCCACCGCGCTTGGCGCTGACTCCATGCAGGCGCAAATGGCGCGACTGCTGGAGCGCGCCCGCTCGACCCGTGCCCCGCTGCAGCGCGTGGCAGACCGCGTGAGCGCCGTATTTGTTCCCGTTGTACTTGCCCTCGCGGCACTCACCTTTGCCGTATGGGGGGCCGTCGACAACAGCGGGGCGGCGCACCTCGGCTACGCTCGCGCCCTGTCGCTTGCCATTGCCGTTCTGGTGGTGGCCTGCCCCTGCGCGATGGGCCTTGCTGTTCCTGCGGCGGTAGCGGTCTCGCTCGGCACCGGGGCTCGTGCCGGCATTCTTATCAAGGGCGGCGAAGCGCTGGAGCGACTCGCGTCCGTCGATACGATTGCTTTGGACAAGACCGGCACCCTCACCGAGGGCAAACCCCACATCGCTGCCTTCCGGCGGGAGGTCTCTTCGTCGATCGAGACAGCCACCCTGCTTGCCTGGGCCGTGGCTGTCGAAGCGGCCTCCACTCACCCGCTCGCCGACGCCCTCCGTTCCTACGCGCACACGCAACCGGTCGCTGCGGCAGGCCAGACGAGCCTGGCACGCGTGCTCCCCGGTCTGGGCGCGGAGGCCATGGTCGACGGGCACCACCTCGTCCTTGGCAATGCGGCCCTGCTCCCGTCCGGAATACCTCTTCCAGTGCCGCCCACTGGTCTGGAACACGCCACACCGATGTATCTGCTCGTCGACGGTGCATTGCAGGCGACCTTCTACGCCACAGACACCCTCCGCGCGTCCGCGGCGCCCGCTCTTGGGAGTCTCCGCGGCCTCGGTCTTACGGCAACTCTGCTGACCGGGGACACCGACGCCTCGGCGCAGGCCGTCGCGCACGAACTTGGCATCGGGCACGTCCAGGCCAAGCTCCTGCCTGCAGACAAGGTCGCCGCCATTACCGCTCTGCGAAGGGAAGGCCACAAGGTGGCCATGGTTGGCGACGGCCTGAACGATGCTGCCGCCCTGGCCCATGCGGACGCCGGCATCGCCATGGCCTCCGGCACCGACCTTGCCCGCGAAGCCGGCCATGTGCTTTTGCTGCAGCATGACCTGCGCCTCGTTCCGCTCGCGATCCGCCTCGCTCGTCGTACCCGTCGACTGATGAGGCAGAACCTTGGCTGGGCGATGCTTTACAACGTGCTTGGCATCCCCCTGGCGGCAGGCATTCTCCTGCCGCGCTTCGGCATCGCGTTAAGTCCGGCGCTGGCGAGCGCGGCCATGGCGCTCAGCTCGGTCAGCGTTTTGCTCAACAGCCTTCGGCTCGCCCGGCCTCTTCGCTAAGGGGCATCGGCGAAGATTTACGCGGCGATGGCACTACCTCGCCGCAGCAGGACACCCCGAGGAGCGCGGCCGTTCCCACCAGCAGCAGGGACGTCGGCTCGGGCACGGGCGATGCAGTCGATGCAGTCGGGGCCGCGGTGAACGTGGTATCGCCCACCGAACTGAACGAGATGCGGCTTCCGGAGGTGGTTGTGAAGCTGCCGCCCGTGTTCACATACCCTGACCGCTTGCCGCTGACCGGTCCAATAGCCGTCGAAAGGTCATACGCCGCGAAGCTTGCAGATGCGGTTCCCACCTCCAGGATCGACGTGCCAAAGAGAGCAATGCCGGCAACGCTGTCTGCTCCGTCCTGTTGATTTGAAGACGCGTCATCCACGTTGGTCAGTACGTAGGACGTGCCTCCAATCGTGACTGTGACAGCACTGCTGTCGTTTTCATAGAAGCCGTCGCCGTCATTCTCGACATTGCTTGTGTCGGCAAAAAGCTTGATGGCAACGGCGAGGTTCTTGTAGCTTGTCGAGCCGATCTTGCCTGAGCCGATGAAGGAATCCGTATACGAGAACGGTGTGGCATGCGCAGCGGCAGCACACGCCGCCAGTGCTGCCACGACGAGCACTCTGCCTGGAGAGGCGACGTGCAGGAAACGAAGAGAACGGATGCAAGCGAACATGAGGTAGGGCACCTTTGCCCTGCCCTGTTCAGCGATGAAAGCCGGGATTCTCCTTCATGCCACCTTCTTACAGGCTTTGCGCGAGCTGCAGCTGCCTGCCTCCCGATTGCCGGCCGTTTGCTCCGCGCTACACTCTCGGTAGGCCCCACGCGTACGATGCCTCTTCGCCCCAGCATTCTGACCCGCTACATCCTGCGCGAGATCATCGGCTATGCCCTCCTTGGCGGCCTGCTTTTCACCTTTGTCCTCCTCATTCGTTATCTTCTGCCGCTGCTGGAACTCTTTGTGCGCGGCGTGGCAAGCCCGCTCGATCTGTTGCGGCTGTTCGGCTACCTGCTACCGAACTTTCTCACGCTGACGCTGCCGATGGCCGTGCTGATCGGCATCCTGCTGGGCCTCAGCCGTCTGGCAGCCGACTCTGAGATCACGGCGATGCGGGCCTCCGGCATGGGCGTTCTCCGCTTTCTGCGCATCGTCAGCCTGCTGGCCGCCGTTGCGTGGATCTTTGGCCTGTATAACGCACTCGTGATTGCCCCGCGTGCCACTACAGCACTGCTGCACTACGAGGAGCAGGCCAAGACAACCCAGGCCTCTATCGCTATCCAGCCACGGGTATTCTATGAAGACCTGAAGAATTACGTGCTCTACGTGCAGGACGTTATGCCCGGCACGAACGGCTCCGCGCTCTGGCGCAGCGTGTTTCTGGCGGATCTTTCCAATCCCGCAAGCCCCCACATCGTTACCGCGCACGATGGCGTCGTGCTTGGGGGCAACGGCCAGACCCTGCACCTGGAGCTCGCCGATGGCGCTCGGCACGATACCTCCGCCGCCCATCCCGACCAGTACGACCTTTCCACGTTTTCCTCCACTGACCTGCCCGTGCAGATGGGGCAGCCAGAGGATACGCAGCACCTTACCCGCCGCGATACCCCGCTCCAGGCCTTGCCCACCCCGGAGCTCTGGCGGCGCACGCACGCGCACGGTCCTGCAGCCCAGCCCTTCAAGATCGAATTTCAACGCCGCCTTGCAACACCCACAGCATGCCTCGTGCTGATGCTTGTCGGGGTGCCACTTGGCCTCAGTTCCAAGCGCGGCGGCAAGGGCGCGGCCTTTGTCCTGACGCTGGTGCTGGTGTTTCTTTACTACTTTGCGTCCACCATGGGGATTGCGCTTGCCCGTGACGGCAAAGTGTCCGCGATCGTTGGCGTGTGGGCGGCCAACGTTGTCTTCACCGTGGCTGGCATGCTGCTCATCCAGCAGATCTCCACGGGCGGCGCAACCCTGGACGCTATCGCCTCTTTAGGTGCCGCGATCCGGCGGCCCAAGAGCCTCAACGGCGTTTCGGGGACGGCAGGCACGAGCCCCGCGAACGACCGCTACGGTCTTTCGTCAGGTCCCATGCAGCGGCTTCGGCGCGTTCTGCGTGCGCGGTTCCCGCTCATCCTGGACGAGTACGTGATGGGCAGCTTTCTGCGCAACTTTGCGCTGGTCCTGCTTGCCATCACGGTGCTCTTCGTCATCTTCACCTTCTTCGAGCTCATTGGCGATATCGTCCGCTATCGCACGCCGCTGGTCACAGTCGGTGACTACCTGCTGAACCTGATTCCCTTCATCCTGTACAACATGACGCCGCTCTGCTCCCTGGTGGCCGTACTCATCACCTTTGGCAGCCTCAGCCGCACCAGCGAGCTCACCGCAATGAAGGCTACGGGCGTCTCCCTCTATCGCGTGGTCGCGCCCATTCTCGTCATCGCCGCCATGCTGTCCGTGGCACTCTTTGCCTTTGACGAGCTCTACCTGCCGCAGGCGAATCGCCGACAAGAAGCCCTGCTCTCGACCATCAAAGGCAAGCCCGCACAGACGTTTTTGCGCCCCGATCGCAAGTGGATCTCCGGTCAGAACACCCGCACCGATCAACCCACACGCATCTTCTACTACCAGTTCTTCGATCCGGATAAGGACGTCTTTGCCAACCTGACCGTCTTCGAGTTCCAGCCCGGCTCCTTCGCCCTCACGCGCCGGCTCTTCGCCAGCTCTGCCCACTGGGACACGCAGACCTCTCGCTGGGTCTTCGACGACGGTTGGCAACGTACCTTCCAGGGTGAAACCACGACCAGCTATACCAACTTCAGCATCGCGAGCTTTCCCGAGATCCGCGAGCAGCCCGCCTACTTCAAAAAGCAGGAACGCCCCTCACAGGAGATGAGCTACGACGAGCTCACACGCTACATCCACGACCTGCAGCAGTCAGGCTTTGATACAACACGCCTGCGGGTGCAGCTGAACCGCAAGCTCGCGTATCCGCTCATCACTCTGGTAATGGCGATCGTCGCCGTGCCCTTCGCTCTGTCCACGGGCAAGCGCGGCAACATCGCCGGTCTGGGCACCGCGATTGGCGTGGCTATCGCGTACTACATCATCGCGAACATCTTCGAAAACCTCGGCGACGTGAACTCCCTGCCCGCGCTACTGGCGGCATGGTCGCCGGATTTGCTGTTCGCCATGCTCGGCAGCTATCTGCTGCTGCGCACGCCTACGTAGCGGCTCGCGGACTACGCCCGCTTGTGCAGCCCCGGCACCCCGAATACCAGATCCTTCACCAGGGCCTTTGGACCCAGGCGTGTCTTATCCGGATCGGGAAGATACCCGCCCAGCAAAACGATGGAAGCAAAGCTCTTCACACGGGCCGGCAGTGGAGCGCCCGCCGCATACAGCGCCGCGCGGTGCTCATGCATGCGGCCCCGCCTGTGCAGCTTCCCTGACAGCTGCTCGATCGGCGGACGTGTCGACGCAGGCACATGGGCCGCGATGTCGTTCAACACGTCGGCATAACGCATCTCCAGCTTCGCCAGGGCCTCGTAGTTTACGTTGCCCTTAGCCACCCGCACCGTCTTCGACACACCCCAGTCCAGCGGTGCGCCCACCGAGTTCTGTCCATGCTGCCGGTACAGCGCCAGCACGTCGCGAAGGGTAGCCACCTTCCCCGTCGCAGTCGCCAGCAGCCATACCCAGCCATCGTGTGCCATTGGCTTTGGATCTTCCAGACCCCAGATGTCGCCTGGCCGGTTCGTGTTGTCGATAATCGAGAGGATCGATTTGCGAAAGACCATCGCAAAGCCCGGCACCAGGGTGAAGAAGTTGGACGTGGCCTGCGGCAGAATCTTCGTCTCCGTATAGGCCGGATGAAAGCGTCCAGTCCTTGCCTGCCCGTCCCAGATCTCGGCCGCGTGGATCACCATCGTGACCCCAGGGTCTGCGAAGTAATCGAAGCAGGTCGCGAGTTTTGCTTCCAGCCACACGTCGTCCTGGTCGCACAGCGCGATGAGTTCGCCGGTGCACAAGGAGCAAGCTCGGAAGAAATTCTCCGCATAGCCGAGCCGTACGGGATTGCCATGAACGTGCACGGGAAACGGAGCCGTCTCTGCAAAAGCCTGCAGCAAGGCCAGCGTCGTGTCCGTGGAGCCATCGTCCGTCACGACCAGTTCAAACGGCAGAAGCGTTTGCCGAGCCAGGCTGTCCAGCTGCTCCCCAAGGAAGCGCGCGCCGTTATAGGTGGCCATCGCCACCGAAATCCTTGGCGCGGGTATCGGATCCCCCGGTGCAGAGGCACTCATCGTCTCGTCGTGTTCCAACTGGTTCATTCCACCTCTCAGATGCGGTTCTTTCAGTCTCCACGCCTACACTGCCCGAGGCAATTCCAGCGCGGCTTGCGGCGAGGCACGCCGGGGTAACGTGACTTCATTTAATCTCGTGGCAATACACCCACGATTCACCCAGGAGTCCCATGCCCCTTTGGAAGCATTGCCTTTCCGGCGTCGCCGCACTAGCAGCCCTGCCGCTGACCCTGTCCGCCCAGGTCGTCCCTGCACCCGCTGTGCCGCAGGTTGGCTCCTCCAACCCGGTCTCCGCCGAAGCCAACGTGCCGCGCCCCGACACCACGCCTTGCAAGGTCACGCTCTTTTCAAACATGGCCTTCAATGATTACTCCCTGCACCCGCTCACGTATGCGCCCGCCGCGGGCTGCGCCGGTCCCTGGGCCAAGGTCGTCCTGACCGCAGACTTCACCGTCACGGCCGGCCGCCAGTATGACCGTACGGGCACGATCTTTATTGCTGACACCAACATCTACTTCGGCACCACGGCCGAACCGCGTACTGCGCTCTCACCATCCTGGCACGTCGAGCGCGACCTCACCGACTACAGCGCCCTCTTCAGCAAGTCCCAGACCGGTGGCGCCTTCCTCGGCAATATATACAATTCCACCTACAACGGCGGTATCTACGGTACGGCGACCCTGCTCTTCTATCCGGCCGACGCCGCTAACCCGGCCCCGGTCGTGCCCTCCGCCGTTTACGGCCTGGCCACCGACAACCAGACCAGCTTCCTGAACACCTTTGCGGACAAGCAGAGCGCAACCTTCCCACGCCTGCCGCGCAATATCACCCGCGCCTACCTCGACGTCATCTCGCAGTCGCAGGCCAGCGACGAGTTCTGGTACACCTGCGTGCCCTCGAACATCGCGGGTGCTGCCGAGACCTGCGGCAACACGGCCTTCCGTGAGACCGAGGTCACCATCGACGGCACCCCGGCCGGCGTCGCCCCCGTCTATCCCTGGATCTACACCGGCGGCATCGACCCTTACCTTTGGGAGCCCATTACTGGCGTCGAGACCCTGAACCTGAAGCCCTACCGCGTCGACCTAAGCCCCTTCGCCGGTGTCCTCTCGAACGGTCTACCCCACACCGTGGCCGTCGGCGTCTTCAACGCGGCCAGTGGCTTCTCTGAAGCTGCCAACCTGCTGCTCTACACCGACCCGCATACGCGGTACGTGACCGGCGGTCTGACCGGCAACACGCTCGCTGCCGAACCCAGCCCCTCGGTTGAGGCATATACCGGCACCGCTGCCGACGGCACCCTCTCCGGCCCGGTCAATGTGCAGAGCTTCCGCGCCTGGCAGATCTCCGGCTACGTCGTCACAGGGGCTGGCCGTACCGACACAACGATAACCGCCAACAACAGCTTCAAGAATCAGCAAACGGTGAACGTCGGACCCACCGTCGATCAGCAGAACATCAATCAGGAGACCGACCAGACCGAGGTCACCACGGTGACGGGCCCGGCCGGGACAACGAAGTCAACGCACACGATCAGCTACCCGCTGGTTGTCGACTTCCGCTTTGCTACCAATGACAGCAACGATGGTGGCTACTACCAGACCACGTACGCCCACCAGCAGAAGTACGAGTACCTCCAGAACGCCCTCAATGGCAACACCACCCCGCCCGCGGTGACGCAGGAGAGTGTCGAGTCCACCGATACCCTCCACTACAGTCCCGCGTTCGCCTTCCTCGGCCACGACAACAACACTGCCAGCTCCACCTTCGGTGGCAAGGACAGCACCCTGAAGTGCTACTTCCGCGCCCTCGCCGCTCAAAACCTGAAACTCACTTCCGTGAACGACAGCAGCTCCTGCTCCGCCGTCCAGTAACCCACCTCGAAGCTGGCTGAGCATTCTGCAAGAGCCCGGCGTACGCCGGGCTCTTGCAGCAGAAAACCGCCTCCTCGATGACATGCCGATGCCTCCGGCTATCGGGCGGACCTCGTAGGGACGGTAGCCGTCTAGGGAACCCGTATCCCACTATCGAGCGTGTAGACCTCACCGTTACCCCTGGTCAGCGTGAGGTCATAGGTCCCCGAAGTCAGTGAGGGAACAGTGACGCTCAGCGTGTTCTCGTCGGTCACACTGACCACAGCAGCCAAGCCGCCTACCGTGGCGCTCGTCCCTGCATCGAAGCCGCTCCCGCGTACCGTGATCTTGGTCCCTCCGGCCGCAGATGTCTGGCTGAGATGCCCTATCGAAAGAGGCGCGCTACCCAGATCAATGAGAGTCAGGCCCTTGTCTGTGAGGAGATACACAGACCGTCCACCCGCGTCGAGAGCCATCGCCGTCGCTGTGTCCAGCACCGTCTCTGACAGGGCAAACCGCATCCGCAGCACGGCATGCTGAACGTCCACAATCTCAAAGAAGTTTGGAAAGGCGAAGTAATACAAGCTTCCCGCGTCATTGAGTTTCGGATGCAGGCGAAGCTGAGGCGTCTGTGCAGACGGTGACCCGTAGAGAGGGATCGGATGGCTTACCGAACCGACGAAGTTTCCAGAGGCTGTGTCCGCCAGGGCGCGGCTCGATCCAACCACATTGCCGTCTCCCGAGATCGTCACGCCCTCGTAGCCACTGACAGGACCTCCCGGCACCTGTAACGGGGTGTAGGCGGATGTCAGCGCAGAGTAGACACACGTGCTCGTGGCCGGGCTGCCTCCCAGGACGACCATGTTGCCGTCCAGGGAAGACTCCACGGAGAAATGGTCTGAGTAGAGTGCCCCCGTGACCGTGCATGCGGGATAGGGATTCGGCTGGGTCGCCGTCCTGGCCTGCAGGTCGACGACGTAGGTGCTCTCATTGCCGCCACAAACTGTACCTGGGGAGCTCCCTGTCAGAACAAAGGCCTGGTTTGTGGCCGTTGCCGCGACATAGAGAGGTCCCCCTGCGCACGTCGCGGTTGGCATGATGGGAGGCGTGACCGGAATAGCGAAGCTGGAACCAGGCCCGTCCGGATTCAGTACCGCCAGCGAGCCATCCAGAAGATTGGCGGCCAGCAGCTGGCTGCCATCGGGCGTAAGTGCCAGCCCGGTGAAGTTGCTGTTCGCCCCCAGGGCCGCCGGGTGAAGCGGGGTAACAAACTGCCGCGACGCGAGAGAGAAGACGTCGATGTGATCCCCCGCAGACAGATACAGCTGATGCCGGCCCCTGTCGAGCAGGATCGCGTTGAAAGCATCGGCCGAACTGTAGTCCGTTACCTCATTGGCATACGTGATTGCCTTTGGCAGCGTGCCTGCGCCGATAGGGCTCGTCACCGTGAGATCCGCCAGCCCGGGCGGGTTTGCGGGAAAGGTGAAGTTCAACAGTGTGGAGGGATAGGGCTCCCCTCCGAAGGGCGGGTATTGGGTCGGCACCGTTGTGATTGTGGCCGTGTTGGCCCCTACTGTCACCGTGCTCCCTGACGCGTCCTGCGGTAAACCGTAGCCCAGCACGGTTCCGGCTGCCCCGCCCTGCGGGCTTGAACCCGAGGTGACGGCATATTGTGGATTGGTTCCGTAGGAGTAGAGCTGCGGGTAGAAGTGCTGCGTTCCATCCGGGAAGATCAACTTCACATTCACCGGCCCGGGCGCAGTGCTCGGCGGCGCGGTGAAGCTCAGGGTGTTCATGTCGAAGCTGGTCGAGCCACGGGTCTGCCCAAACCAGATGTCGGGAATCAAAGGACCGTATTCACCGAAGATCGGCACCGGACCGCCTGCCAGGGGACCGGCGTACGTTGCGATGTACTCACCCTCTCCATTGCCTTGCGTCTGCGCCGTTGTGTAGTGCTGATAGAACGTTGCGTCCTCAAAAGCTATTCCGTAGTTCTGTATGCCGAGCACAAGCCCTGTCGGATCGAGGGCAAAGGGCGTGGTGAGTCCTGAAAAGCCGCTCGTTCCCACGGGATCGGTAAAGAGCGCCGGCGCCGTGCCGAGAACCTGCAAGGAGTTCGCATCGCTGGTGACGATCACGTTCAGCCCCTCGTAGATGCCCACCGTGTACATCTTTGATCCGTCCGGACCAAACACCACACCGCCGTTGAGCGGGGATCCGATGCCGAAGCCAGTGAGCGTACCCGGCACGGTCCCGAGTCTGGTCAGCGAGGCGTCGTAGAGACCCAGGCCCTGCGACTCTGTCAGAACCAGCCGGCTGCCATCATGGTTGACGGCCACCACCGGACTGTAAGAGGTGCTGGCATTCAGGACAGACAGCGCCTGCGAGGCCACGTCGTAGAGTTCAATGCCCTGCGCATACAAGTCGTTCGCGGCGTACACGCGGGACCCATCCCCACTCCGTACCGGCAGACTCCACGCAGAGACAGGGCCGGTGCTGAGCACCTGCAGAGCGTTGGTCTGCGGATTCCACACGCCTACCCTTGCCGACCCTCCATATCCGTAATCGTCGTAGTAGAGAAACAGTGTCCCATCCGAGAGCGCATAGAGGCGGTTGGTTCCCGATCCGGACCGCACATCCGCTCCTGACGGCAGGAAGCTCGAGTTCGGGAGCGAATACGTTTGGAACTGCAAGGTCTCCGTGCTGATCGCATAAAGGCTCCGCGATGCAGACTGCACCCAGACACGCGTTCCATCCTGCGTGATGTCAAGACCCCGGGGCGACCGTAGTGGGATGTGTTTCACCACTTGGTGCGTTTTGTTCGAGATCACGTCCACGCGGTTCCAGTCAGGGTTGCTGGCGAAGATCAGGTCATGGGCCTGGTCGTACACCGCGGCATAGGGTGTGCCCGCAATGGGAACGAAATCGGTACGGTTGTTGGCCAGCGTTCCGGGCGGCGATGTTACCTCAACGAGGAATCCACTTGTTGCCGCCGGGACCTGCGCCGATGGCGTGCCGACCAGGGTGATGGGTACGTTCTGCGCAACCGGTGCGTCGCTTGCTGCGGTGACGGTGACTGTGACGGCCTGACCTGGCGAGAACACCGTGGGCGAGAAGGTCGCCGAGGTCTTTGGGGGAAGCCCGGTCACAGACGGCGTGACGTCAAACACCGTGCCATCCGGCGCACTTACGGAGGTCCCGAACTGAATGGACCCTGATCCGCCAGTTGCCACGCCAACCTCAAGAGACAGAGGAGCGGAAAAAAAGAACGCCGGCACCGACCCTTGACTGACGGTGAGCGGCAGCGTTGTAACGTTTGTGAGCTGACCTGAGGTCGTGGTCAATGCGACGCTGTAACTTCCTGGTGTTACGGAGGCCGAAGCCTGGAAATGTAGCGCCGCGGTTCCCGTCGATGCCGAAGCTGTCGGAGTTGTCGTCGTGATCCCGGCCGGAAGGGCACCGATTGAGACCTGTTCCGATCCTGTCGCATTCACCGCGCTCAGCACTACATTGATAGTGAAAGTGCTTGCTGGATAGACCGTAGGAGACGTGGGAGTTGGGCACAGACTCAGAATGGTTGGCGCATTCGCGGGCAGTGTGAAGGGATCTGACACCACGGTGGGCTGCCCCGGCGTGGTCACTGTAAAGGAGAGACCACCGGTCTTGCTGAAGAATCCGGCTGGAAGATAACCGGATAAGTTCTGCGAATCCCCTGAGACTGTTTGTGACGGCAGCGTCGTCCCGTTTACCTGCACCGTAGAGTTGCTGGAGAAGTTAGTGCCTGTAAGATTGAAGCCCAGCAGCTGGCAGCCGGTCAGCAAAACCGTGTTCTTGAAAATCGTCAGTCCAGTGATCGTGGGCAGCGTCTGGGAACTGATTGGTACTGCGGTGACGGAGCTGATGGCCGCGCCCGGACCCGGATTGCTGACGGAAAGAGAACCGCTCCCTGCGGTTCCGAGGTCTGCCGCGGTGAGGTTCACCTGCAGTGTGCCCGCATCCACAAACGCAGTTGGTCGGCCCGCTCCGTTCCACAGCCCCATGGAGTTGCTCTCGAACCCGGTTCCAGAGAGGGTCACGGTCGTCGCCGTGCCCAGCGGCAGGATCTTTGGTGAGACGGCCTTCAGCACCGGTGTCGGGCTTGTGATCGTGTAGGCCATCACCGGGGCAGCACCACCACCCGGGCCAGGATTGACCACCGTGACGCTGTCCGAGGAGCTGCCCGACACCGCCGTCGCGGCCAGCCCCGCCGTGGCCTCTGTGCCGCTGACCACGGTAGTTGGCAGTAAGCCGCCGTTCCAGCTGATCTGCGACGACGAGACGAAGCCGCTTCCCTTCACATCAAGCGTGAGAGGCCCGGACCCGGCGATCACATTGGCAGGATTGATCTGACTGATCTCTGGGACCGGATTGTTCACCGGCAACGGCACCGCCGCCGACGTGCCTCCCCCAGGGGAAGGCGACACGACGCTGACACTTGCCTGACCCGCCTTCGCGAGATCGGCCGCAGGCAAAATTGCCGTTAGTGAGGCAGCCGAGGCGAAGGTCGTCGACAGGGGGCTGCCGTTGAACTCCACGGTGGATGCGGCGACAAAGCCACTCCCCTTCACGGCCAGCGACACGTCGGTCGATCCAGCCAGCACGATCGAGGGCGTTACGCCCGTGATCGCAGGCACGGCATTCTGCACGGGCTGCGGCGCGGGTGTACCCGGCGCCGCCCCTCCCCCACAACCAACCGTCAAGAAAACAAACAGGGAAGCAAACGCGGCACAGCGGAAGCGACACATGGGCGTACAGTCCTGACGGCGCCGTGCTTCTGCACACGTGCCACACAAAAGAGAGTTGGGATTCACCAGCGGGGAAAGCAAGGAGATCATAGCCCAGGACCGCAAGTCCTGTACCTTTTGTTCTCTTACGCGGGCAGCAGGATGGACATCACCGTCCCTGAACTGCCGGGCCGTGTGCGGGACCGTACCTGCAGCGTGCCCCCGTGCTCATCCACGATGGCGGCGGTCAACCACAAGCCAATCCCGGAGCCCTTCTGCTCTTTGGTAGAGAAGAAGGGCTCGAAGATGCGAGCGCGGTGCGCCTCGGAGATGCCGCTTCCGCCGTCGGCGATCGTGATGCGTGCAGCTGGCTGCTCCGCCCCGTCTCGGTAGAGCCTGCTCCCACGCACCCGAACCTGAACCACGCTTGCAGCAGGGGACGCTTCAATGGCGTTGCGGATGATGTTCGAGAAAGCCTGCCTTAGCCTGGCGGGATAGCCGCTCACGTGAATGGAGCGGTCGAGGTCAGTGATCAGACTGACCTTTTGCCCTGCTCCGCTCCACTCACTCAGAGCGACGACGTCCTGAATAAGCTCCGCGATCGGCACGCCCGTCGGTACGACCGTTTCGCGATGAAACGACAGGATCTGCCTCGTAATCTGCGAGACACGCTGCACCTCCTGCGCGGCAGAAGACAGAAACGCCTGTGACTCGGCAGAGAGCTCGGGAGAGTGCTGGACGAGGTAGATGAGGTTCGTGATGGCCTCGAGCGGGTTGTTGATCTCATGCGCGATCGTGTGCGCCATCCGCCCCGTTGCAGCTAGCCGCTCGTTGAGCAGCAGGGCTTGTTCTGCCTGCTTCTGCCGCGTCACCTCCGCGACGATGAGGATGCTTCGAGGGCTGTCCTCGTTCTCCGCAAAGTGCGCCATGCGGAGCTCAAAGAAGCGGCTGTCCCGTTGCACAGCAATCGTCTCGACGACAGCATCCGGTACCGCCTCCATGCCGAAATAGCCCTTCAGCAGATCGGGATAGGAAAGGTTTTCCAGCGCCGTGTAGGAGGTCTCCAGCAGCTCGGTCATGGCGCGGTTGCAACGCTCGATCCGGGTGCCGTCGATGATGGCCACACCCTCGTGCAAGGCATCGAAGGTTGCGGCCCACTGTGCCGAGGTCGACCTGGAGCTGCGCTCCGCATCGCGCAGCCGCAGCAGAGACCGCACGGTTGCCACAAGAACGATCGGCTCCACGGGCTGTGTAAGGTACGCATCCGCCCCGCTCTCCAGCGCGTAGAGCTTGCTCTCCGTGTTGAGAAAAGCAGCCGACAGCTGCAGCACAGGGATATGCGTCGTCCTCGGGTTGGCACGCAGCCGGCGGCACACCTCATAGCCCAGCATGTCGGGCAGGCGCACATCTAGGACGATCACGTCGGGCAGGCTCTTCGACATCTCCAGCGCCTGTCGCCCTGTGGCAGCTTCGGTGGTCAGAAAGCCCGCACGTGTCAGCGCATGTCCCACCGTGTACCGGTTCTCTTCACGATCGTCAACGATCAGGATGGAGGGCTGGAGAACGCTCATAGCACGCCCTGCGCTGTGAGTGCGTTACGCAGAAGCTCGCGCACCTTGGGATCGCGGAGAAAGCGCTTCGGAAAAAAGCTTGCACCCAGTTCCCCGAGCTGCAGGGATTCCTCTGGGCTAAGCTCCGCGGAGGTGTGGATGATGACGGGGGTGTTCGCCGTGGCTTCCTGGCTTCTTAGCTCGCGCAGTGTCTCCGCTCCTGTGAACCCGGGCATGGACATATCTAAGAAGATACAGCTGAGCGGTGTGCTGGCCGCGATCGTCAGGGCTTCACGTCCGCTGTGCGCTTCCAGCACCCGCAGGCCAAAGGGTTGAAGAGACTCCCGCAGCACATAGCGGTTAATCTCATCATCGTCGACCAGCAGCACCGGCTGGCGCGGCGTAATGTCCAGCAATCTCGCGATCGTGTCCGCCAGCGCCCCCGGGGGTATGGGCTTGGCGATAAAGGCGTCGGCGCCGGCCGAGTGAGCGCTCGCGGCATCGTCGATCACGCTGACGGCGACCACCTTTCCCCTGTACCCGGTGTCCCGTAGCTCCTTCAGAAAGGGCAGCGCGTCCACACCGTCCAGCATGCGATCCAGCACGATGGCATCGGGCACCCTGGCGATCATCAGGAGCTTGGCCTCATCAAGGCTGCGCGCCATCTGCAGGGCCAGGTGACTGGCCTTTAGTGAAGTCTGATGGATAAAGCGGGTCTCGGTATTGTCTTCTACGATCAGCACCACGGGCGCGTCCGGAGAGGGCGCGAGGGGCTGCAGGATTGGATCCGCGGCACGCTCAAACCGCAGTGGCAGAATGGCGCTGAAGGTAGAGCCGACACCAGGGGCGCTGCGCAGCTGCAGGGTGCCTCCCAGCAGCTCTGCAAGCCGCCGCGCCAGTGGAAGCCCCAGGCCAGTGCCCCGCACACGACTCTGGATCTCTCCCTCGACCTGCATGAACTCTTCAAACACGCGCTCCTGGTCCTCTATGGCGATGCCAATGCCGGTGTCCTCCACGCGGAACAGGATGTACTCGCCTTCCTTGCTCGCGGATACGTGAACGTGGCCCCGTTCGGTGAACTTCAAGGCATTCGAGATCAGGTTGCGCAGAATCTGCGACACCTTGCCCTCATCACTCACGATCTGCAACACGTCGTCACTCAGGGAGAAGCGCAACTCCACCGCGTCCCCATGGACCAACGTGCGCAGCATCCCACGCAACGCGCCAAAGAGGTCCGCAATTGCAAACGGCGCGGGCTTGATGTCCACCTTGCCTGCTTCCACCTTCGCTACGTCGAGCAGGTCGTTCACGAGCTCGCTGAGGTCTGCGGCGGATCGACGAATGTACCCCAGCTGCCGATCCTGCTCAGGGGTCAGGTCACCGTCGGACCGGCTCTCGAGAATTTGGCACAGCGAGAGAATAGCGTTCAACGGCGTTCGAAATTCATGCGAAAGATTGGAGAGAAAACTTGTCTTCAGATCAGAGATCCGGCGCAGGTCGTTCGCATTCTGCTCCAGCTCGGCATAGAGGGCGACCACGCCGCGGTTTGTATCTTCCAGTTCACGATTCAACTGGGTCAGCATCTCCTGCTTCTCGCGCAGCTCCGCAAGCGTTCGCAACAGTTCCTGGTTCTGCCGCTCCACCTCCTGCAAAGGATCCAGCTCCGCCCGGGCGAGCTGTGCCTGCAGCTGTTTGAGCTGCTTTGCGGTAAAGGCCTGGCTTCCGGAAGGCAGCGCCTTGCCCACCAGGACGCGCGTACCGGTTGTGCCTGACCTTATGTCGAAATGATCCATCAGCCGGCGCGTTCCGATCAGGCCTTTCCCCATGCCCGTTTTGGACTGGTACCTGCCCTCAAGCACCTCGCTGAGGTGGGCAATGCCCGGTCCCTTGTCCGTGACCTCGATCAGCAGGCTCTGCGGCTCCCCCGTCTTCACCAGGAAACTCACTGTGCCTTCACGGGCGTAGCGGAACGCATTACGCGCCAGCTCCGAGGTCGCCGTGGCGAGCCGTACCTGTTCCAGGTGGTCGAAGCCCAGAAGCGCCGCGATGTCGCGGGCGCGCTGCCGCGCATGCACCACATGGCGCTCCGCCTGCAGGCGCACGGTAAACACGGGCTGGCTCGTTTCCATCACGCGTGGAGTCCGGTCACCAGAATGGTCGCGTCGTCACGCTTGCGGCTGAAGTCACGGTAGAGCACACCAGCAATCAGGCTGGGATGGCGCGCTGCGAGGCCAACGTATTGGCCCAGATCCCAGCGCGTGTTCAGGCCGTCAGTATGCATGATGAGCAGCGCCTCCGGAGTCCAGGGATAGGTAAACTCCTGCAGCCGTCCCATGCTATGGCCCGGCGTCCCATTCATCGAAACAAGGCTGCGAGTCTTGCCCCCTGAGTGCAGAAACGAGGCGATGTTCCCCGAGCCCACGTAGTTCACCACGCGTCGATCATGCAGCACCTCCGCAACCGCCACGGCAGCGCCACGCGTCTTCTGTAGCGCAGCATGGACATCCTGCAGAATCCGGGTGGGAGACTTCCCAAAGTTCGCTCCGAACGACTGCATGGCCTCAGTTGCTGCATCATGCGCAACGGGGCCATGACCCAGACCATCGGCCATGATGTACACGCTGCGATCCTTCTCGCGATGGCACGACCAGGCATCGCCGCACAGCGTCTCGCCGGCGAGGGGGAGGTTGATCGACCCTTCCGACACTACGTTCTGCACGATGGGATCCGTCTCGGAGCGAAGAATGCGCGCGAAGATTACAGTGCCCCTGCCAGGGCGTGAATCGACCTGGAACGTGTGCGCCATGCGCTGTATGGCCCCAAGGCCCGTCCCTGCCGTGCCCCCGGTGGAGTAGCCATCCTGCAAGGCAGCACCCACATCCTGCATCCCACTTCCTCCATCGAGTGCAAGCACGTCCAGGCCGCTCGCTCCATCGTTCTGCCAGGATGTAAGCAGAATCTCGCCCCCGCCACCATGCAGTGACACATTGCGTGCGGCCTCCGTAACGATGATGCCCAGCTGGCCGCAGCGCAACTCGCTGAAATCCAGCGCACTGGCCAGCGTCATTGCCTGCCGACGAGCATTCCCGGTCTGGCTGTCATCCCCGGCGGCAATCGGAATACTGTGAGTCGTCTTGTTCATGGCTTCCATCGCACAACCGTGACGGTGGTTCCCCGACCAACCTCGGAAGAGATCTGGAATTCCGTCATCAGGCGCTTGCTTCCGCTCAGCCCCAGGCCCATGCCCTTGCCAGAGGTGTAGCCATCCCGCATCGCCAGCGCGATATCCGGGATGCCCGGCCCCTGGTCCTGAAATGTCAGGCGTAAGCCCTGCCTGGGCCCGTCCTCCAGCAGGGCCAGCTCGGCCGTCCCGCCAAGCCCATGCTCCAGCGTGTTGCGCCCGAGCTCACTGGCGGCCGTCACGGCCTTGGTCTGCTCCACCAGGCTGAATCCAAGCTGAATCGAAAGGGCCCGCACGCGCTGACGCACCAGCACCACATCATTCTGTTCCCGTATGGGAACCTGTTCAGTCTTGGTAACTGTCGCTTTGCCAGTCATCAAGATCCTCGCTGCTCTCCAGCGTCTCGCGAAGGTAGGTCAGTCCCGATTCCACATTCAGGGCCGTACGTATACCCGGAAGGGACATGCCTAACTCAACAAGGGTGATTGCCACCGCGGGCTGCATCCCCACAACCACCGTTTTCGCATCCAGGATCCTCGCCATGGACGCAATATTCGCCAGCGTGCGGCCGATAAAGGAGTCCACAATTTCCAGCGAGGAGATATCAATCAACACACCACGTGCGCTCACCGCAGAGATCTTGTCCGTAAGGTCCTGCTGCAAGGTCATCGCGAGCTGATCGTGCATATCTACCTGGATGGTCACCAGCAGATACGTCCCAATGCGAAGGATGGGGATGCGTTCCATCACACCGCCTTCGCCGCAGTGCCCATCGGCTTGCCACCCTCAGTGCGGATCACCCGGCGCCCCGTGATCTCCAGCGCCAGCCGGAACGCATCCGCAAGCTTCGCCTTGGTAGAGATTCCCTCCAGGTCGATGCCAAGGTGCACGATTGTCTGCGCAATCTGTGGCCGAATCCCGCTAAGGATGCAATCAGCGCCCATCAGGCGCGCGGCCGTGATGGTCTTCAGCAGGTGCTGCGCCACAAGCGTGTCCACCGTGGCGACGCCGGTGATATCGATGATGGCCACACGGGAGTTGGTGTTCACAATCGCTTCCAGCAGGGTCTCCATCACAACCTGCGTCCGCGCACTGTCAAGCGTGCCAATGAGCGGCAACGCCACAATTCCATCCCACAGCGACACTACCGGCGTGGAAAGCTCCAGCATGTCCTCCTGCTGGCGCGCAATCACACGATCGCGGCTCTGGATGTAGCTGTCGGTGCTGTGCAGCGACAGCTTGTCGACGAAGTTATCAACGACCCCCAAGTCATCAAAGACCTGTTCGCTGTTTTCACCACGGGTCTTCCGGATGAGGGAGAAGATAGCCGGCTTCACTGACAGCACAAAGAGCGCGGTTTCCGACGGGCTGAAGCCCAGCGTGGCCCGTGAGCTGGACAGGGTGGCAACCATGTCCTTGACCGGGCGCCACGCCGCGGAACCAAACTCCTCCAGGCGTGACTCGGGCGCTACGTTTACCAGCGCGGTAAAGAACTCGGCGGCCTGGGCTTCCAGATCGCGCTCGCTGAGCAGATCCCGCCGCTGGATCGCGGACCGGAGCTGGTCCGTCCAGGCCAGCAGCACGGTGTCGCGGTTTTCCTGAAGGGTGACTGTAAGGTTCTTCATACTCGTACAGACTATATGGCACAGCGGTTATGCCCTCGTCCACCACACGCATAGAAACACTGGTCCTTGCCAGCCGCAGAAACACCGGGCGGCCAACAGAGCTGGGAAGAAATCGTCGTTGCGCGACCCATCTCCGGGCGCAATGCTATCCGTCTTCCCTGACCGTCGATGAAGCCTTCCAGGCCGCAAACCACGCCGCATATGGCGAGTTTTTGGCCATGTGGCGATTCCAGTCAGGCGCTCCATCGGTCCACCAGGCAGGCCCACGCTCCCCCAGGGCGATCTTCGCCTCATCCACCTTCTGCCTCGCCTGCTCGCGCGCGTCTGCATCGGCCGCCTTCATCGCAGCGCCTTTGGACCGACGGGCGGCCATCAGGGCTTTCGTCCAGTGCTGCCGCTCTTCGCCGGTCAGTGACGGGTTGCTCCTCCGCCAGAGGCGACCACGCACAACGAAATATCGCCCATCCGGTGTCTCCGGATACGCCTTCCCCGCTGGCCGCGGGGCATCTGCAGACACGTTGATTCCTCTCCTCCAGGCAAACCCCTGGGTTCGACCGGACTTCAACCCCGGGGACAAGGGCTGCCGCGAAGCTCCGCGACAAAACCTGCGGTGAAAGCCGTCCCCCTACTCAGACGCAAGCCTGGGCAGGGGGTTCGCCCGCGTGCTGCAAAGGCGCTTCCCGGGGATTTCGCCCCGCTTTGGCCGCGGTGGAGCATCCTCGCTCGCATACACTGAACACGACATGTATCGCTCGTCCTTCCTCCTCACGACCCTTGCCCTGAGCGGCCCATTGGCTCTGGCACAGACCACCACCCATCACACGACCTCCACTACCCACCGCGCGACATCAACACACACCGCGGCGAAGCCCGCAGGTCCTGTCTGCGCAGTGCTGCCGCCAATCTCACCCAAGATTCCCGCGTTGCCGGCAAGCGTCGGCTGCCCCAAGACGATGTTCACCGTCGCGGATCGCCTGGACTACATCGACCCGATCGCCGCGCGCTTCAAGACAACCCTCTTTTCCGAATTACCCATCGTCATCTCGCTCAACTACGCCGAGATCACCCTGGGCACGGGCGAGCTCGCCAAGCCGCAGCAGTATTACACCGTGAAGTACACGGGGTACCTGATCGACGGCAGCAAGTTTGACTCCTCGGAAGATCATGAAGAGACCAAGGCCGGCTTCACGTTCCCGTATGGCGCGCATCGCGTCATCGCTGGATGGGATCTCGGCTTCGAGGGCATGCGTATGGGCGGCAAACGCCGCCTGTACATCCCTTACCAGTTCGCCTACGGCGCCGGCGGGCAGCCTCCCAAGATTCCGCCGAAGTCCATGCTCATCTTTGACATGGAGCTCCTAAGCCAAAGCGACCAGCCGCCCAAGCCCCCCACCCCACCGACGCCAGCCCCCGGCACGGCACCTACCTCCCCCAGCGGTGCGCCTGCGTCGCCTGGCACCGCGCCCGGGGCGGCTCCCACACCTGCGCCAACGACGCCGCCACCCACGCCCGACACCAAGCCGCAGACGCCGGCTCCGACACCCAACCCAAACCCGCCGACCACACCCTCGCAGCACTAGGGTCCAGGACGTCGCGTAACCAGCAGATCCGCCCTTTGCCGCCCTTCCCGGTGCGGCAGAGGGCGGATCTGTTTTCCCCACGGATATCGTGAAGCCTCGACCGCCAACACGGAATCGAACGGAGTACCCATGTTCAAACGCCTGAGTCCGCTCTCTCCGTACCTCCGTCGCTACTGGCAGCAGTTTGCCTGGGGCGGGCTGGCGCTTGTTATCTACAACTGCGCCAAGGCGACCATCCCGCTGCTGGTCGGCACCGCGGTTGACGACATGCACCGAGACATCCACGCCGCAGCCGTCTGGCAGCACGCCCTTGCGCTGCTGGGCGTAGCGGCGGTATCCGCGGTGTGCCTGTATCACAGCCGCCAGATCATCATCGGCGCCTCGCGCGAGATCGAATTCGATCTCCGCAACGACCTGTTCGCGCATCTCGAAAAGCAGCCGCCCTCTTTCTACCAACGCAATCGCACCGGCGACATCATGGCGCGCGCAACCAACGACCTCAGTGCCGTGCGTCAGCTGCTCGGCCCGGCCATCATGTACTCGGCCAACACCCTGGTTTTCACGGCGGCCGCTCTGCCCTTCATGCTGCGCCTGAGCCCCCGGCTCACGATGTTTGCGTTTCTCCCGCTGCCTTTCGCTTCAGTCCTGGTGCAATACTTCGGCGCACGCATCCATACGCGTTTCGAACGCATTCAGGCCATGTTCTCCGACATCTCCGCGCAGGCTGAGGAGAACTTCTCCGGCGCGCGTCTCATCCGCGCCTTTGCGCAGGAAGAGGCGCAGATCGCTGCCTTTGAAACCTCCAACCGTGAATACATCCGCCGCAGTCTCCTGCTCGCGCGCCTGATGGCGATGCTCTGGCCCACACTCGAGCTGGTGCTGGGTATCTCGCTCATGCTGACACTGCTGGTCGGCGGCCGCGAGGTCGTGCAACACCGCCTAACAGTCGGCCAGTTCACCAGCTACAGCGTCTACATGGTGCAACTCACGTGGCCCATGATCGCCATCGGCTGGGTTGTCAACCTGGTCCAGCGCGGCGCCGCGTCGGTCGTCCGCATCGATGCACTCTTCCAGGAAAAACCCGCAATCGACGACGCACAGATAGACCCGGCGCTTGGTCGCACGCGGACCTTCGAGGACGGCAGCTCCGGTACCATCCAGGGCGATATCGAACTCCGCAATCTCACGTTCGGCTACGAGACAGGCCCCGAGGTTCTGCACAATATCTCCCTGCATATCCCTGCAGGTAGCTCCCTCGCCATCGTCGGCCCCACAGGTTCGGGCAAGTCGACCCTCGTGTCCCTGATTCCCCGCCTGTATGACGCGGCCGACGGCTCTGTCCTGATTGACGGAGAGCCCGTCCGCCACTGGCCTTTGTCCACGCTGCGCGCGGCGGTTGGCTTCGTTCCGCAGGAGACATTCCTCTTTTCCACGACCCTGCAGGACAACATCGCCTTTGGCAGCCCTGCCGCCAGCTACGACCAGGTGCTCGAGGCAGCGCAAACCGCGCACATCCGGAAAGAGATCCTGGAGTTCCCGCAGGGATTTAAGACCGTGGTCGGGGAGCGCGGCTTGACGCTCTCTGGCGGCCAGAAGCAGCGCTCCGCCATCGCACGTGCCCTGCTGCGTGAACCCCGCATTCTGATCCTGGATGACGCGCTCGCCTCGGTCGACACCTATACCGAGGAGCAGATCCTCACCGGGCTGCGCACTGCCATGGAGGGTCGTACGACCCTGCTCATCGCGCACCGCGCCAGCACAGCGCGCAACGCAGATCGCATTGCGGTCCTGGTGGAAGGCCGCATCGCCGAACTGGGCACCCATGAAGAGCTGCTCGCACGGGGCGGCTACTACGCTGACCTGTATGAAAAGCAAAGCCTGGAAGAAGAGATCCTCCAGGCTGTCTAACCCGAAACGTCCAGCTAACCTCTTCGTTCCCATTGAGGAACGTGCGGGCGATTGCTCTGCATCTTTCGGCCCTGACAGCATGACGCGATGGGAGCTTTGGAACTCACAGCCGCCATCATCATGCTCAGTGCCGGGATGGCTCTGAATACCACTGTTCTGGTCTTCTTCGCGTGGAGAACGCTGCGGGAGTATGGCCTCTCAGGCAAACTGCGCCGCTCTGCCCAGAAAATGGCCCTGGCACCCGCGCACCGCTAGCCGAGAGACCACACTACTTGCCAGGCTGAGCGTAGGGTGAAGCATTGCCCGGGGTTGGGTGCTCCGCCGGCGTCTTCTCATGCAACGAAGGGGATGACACGTCCGGTTCGGACTTCTCAAAAGGGGCCGTGGGCTGCACCTTACCCGTGGCGACCCCCAGGAACGCAGCCATGACCACGATAATCAGACCTACCAGAGCCAGCCCGATGGCCGACTCGTCCTTTGACTTATGAAACAGCATTCCGTCTCCTCGCCTCTACCTCAGATGCTACCGCATCCAGGATGCGGGCTCCACGGATTCCCGCTCCTGCGCGGTTGAGCGTGAGGCACTCCGTCCAAAGCTTCAGGTCCCTCTGCTAAGGAAGCGCGAGAGCCTGCTGCGGCTTGCCCGAGGCCAGCTCCTGCCCAGCGGACCGGCCGGCTCCCCCCAGGCTCCTGTGCAGTCTACCGATGCGCCCGTTCGGCCCCACGACAAAGGGCAGCGAGAGTGCGTGCCAGTTCCTGTCCGCGTCCGCCGGTTCGGTGACCGTCGGGCTTAGTTTCGTCCAGCTGCGCCCATCGTCGCCCGAGACATCCGTTCCATTCGGCCCGACCGTGATCCAGCTGTTTGCGCCCGCGTCATACGCCACGGCGCTGCGGTACCCGCCCGGCTGCTGTTCTGCCGCTGTAGCTCGGCCAGCAACCAACTTCTTTAAGTTCAGACTCGGTCCACCATGCTTCACAAATACCGCCGTCCCGACGGCCTCGTTTGCTGAGTCGCCCCCAACAACCATCAGGTCAACCCGGTCCGGCGAGACACGGCGCGCGGCCACGGAGATCGCCCCAGCGGTCACGCTGGACGACATGGGCAGCTTGATCTCCGCAAAGGTGTACTTCACGCTCACATACTCGAACTGCTCATGATGCACATCGGGGTACAGCAGCCGAGCACCACCATCGCCGCCGGTCACAAAGGCAAAGCTGTCCTCGTCCGCACTGGCCGTCAGCACGCTGTTGCTCTCCGGAAAGAGGTGCTCCCCTGCCCTGGCCACGGCTGGCGGTCCCGGCGAGAATGCTTCGTCTTCGGCCAGTGCCTGCCATGTACCGCCGTGATCCTTCGAGGTGTAGATCACAAACTCACCCCTGACTGGATGACCCACCAGAATGCCTCGTGCGAAGTAGCCCTTCTGCGGCGCTGGCAGAGATTTGTACTGGAACTGTACGGAGTCCAGCGTGCCCTCGGGGTTTGGGTTCATGAACACCAGCTCCCATGACTTGCAGCCATCCGTGGTCCTGTACAGCCGCGAGAGTTCGCCTTTGCCATGCGACATTACGATCGCCGTATTCGCGTCAAAGGCCTGCACCCCGCGAAAGTCGAGGTCCCTGGCCTCCGGCGGCACGGCACAATGTCCCCAGCTCGCGCCACCATCCGTGGTGCGCAGAACCGTCCCCTCTGTCCCACTCGCCCAGGCGATCTGATCAGAGACAGCGTGAATGCCGCGCAGGTTGGCCGTGGTGTGCGAGGGCTGGATCTCCCACTGCGCGTGCGCTGTTGTAAACACTGTTGCGAGAAAGAGAAGAGGCGTAACAAACCGCATAGAAGCAGCTTAGGAAAATCAATCGGCTTGCTTCCATCCAACAATCGTTACGGGACTGACCTGACGGTAACCAGTGAAGGTCGTCTTCGAGTACCCTTTGTCCCAGACCGCTACAGAGACTCAGTGATCCGCTTGAGTCCTGGGGCCGCGCTGCCGTCAGAACGCGATCGCCTTGGCCGCCAGCTGCGTCCCGATGTTCACCGCCCTTGTAATCACGTCCAGGATCCTCCCCACATCAGCAAGGTGATCGATACTGGCCTGCAATGTCAGCTGCTGGCTGTTCATCTGCGACGTGAGCGAAGCGACCTGCGGGTCGTCATCATGCAATACCTTGTTGATGGCCGTCCAATAGTTGTTGCGGCTGATCACAATGATCGTGCGCAACTCGTCCAACTGAGCCGGGGTCGCTCCCTGTGCGATCAACGTAGACAGGCTTCCCCGTACGGTGAAGTATTGATCTTCCAGCGCCTTCAAAGCGTCATTCATCGCATTCCTCCTCAGCTCAGGACATCCAGCCACTCTTCCACTGTGTGCAACGAGAACGGCTCGCCCCTGCCGGCCATCCTGTGCCCGGTAGCCAGTGTGTGCACACGGCGGCTCATCTCCACCAGAGCGGCCAGCATGGCCGCCGACGCCTCCATCTCGCGGCTGGTTCCAGCCTCTACCCTGGCGTCCAGACGGCTCAAGGCAAGCTGCCGGAGACTGCCCTGCAGTTGGGGGGAGGCCGGAACTGGCGTCAGGTCAAATGGTCGTAGCGCTGGCGCAAGCATCGGGGTTAGATCCACACCGTTTGCTGTCGTTAGATCCTTCGCCACAAGTGCGGCCTGTCGCAGATGAAAGCGTGCAATCGAGTCATAGGCCGGCTTCTCCTTGCCGAACAGCTCCGCCACGGCGGCCAGTGTTCCGTCCATCGCCTCGGCTGCTTTTTTCTCTTCGTGTCCCTGAGCAAGCTGGATCAGAAGACGTCCCGCTTTGCCCAGGCTATCCGGGATCGGTGATCCCTCCGGCAGGGCCTTTGCGTTGACGAGGGCATTGCCCAAGGCCGTCGCCGAAGTCTGCACATCCTTTGCCGCCGTAGATCCCGTGAGGGCCTGCATCGACGAGGCCAAGGCAGCCAGCGAGTCGGCCATCGCCTTGCGCTTCAGTAACTCGGCACGCGTGTCCTCCGGCAGTCTCCGATCGGCGTCGTTGAACCGGATGCCGGAGATCGCGCCGTCCACTTCGAGCAGCGCAAGGCTATCCGTCTCCGCGGCGAGCAGCCCGCCATAATATCGCTCCAGAACAGCCGCTGTGGCCGTCATCTGTTCGGAGGCTGCCACCGCGTCCTCCGAGATCCTGCAGCCTGCCAGCGAACACGCGCCCAGGAGCATCGCGATCACAATGTATCTGCCTCGAAAACATCTCACCTTGCGCCTCCTGCCCGTGACCGCGTTTTGCGGTAAGCCGCCACTATAGTGGCCCGTCGCAGCGCGGCAACAAGATTCCGTATCGCCCACCGACGACGCGCACCATGGGCATCCCGGGTAACAGGCCAACGCCAATCCGTTACCATGACCCGTGATGACCTCGAACTCAAAGCGCGCCCTCGTCACCGGAGGCGCAGGCCTCATCGGCTCCCACATCGTCGACCTGCTGATCCAAAACGGCTACACCGTTCGCATCCTCGATAACCTCGAACCGCAGACCCATAAGCAGGGTAAGCCCAGCTGGATCAACCCGGCGGCCGAGTTCGTGCAGGGTGAGGTGCAGGACGCGGCCACCATGCGTGCCGCGCTGCAAGGCATCGACGTGGTCTTTCACGAGGCAGCCTACGGCGGCTACATGCCCGAGATGGCCAAGTATGTGCTCGTCAACAGCTTCGGCACGGCACAGATGCTGGAGATCATCCGCGATGACAAGCTTCCCGTGCGGAAGGTCGTCGTCGCCAGCTCGCAGGCCGTGTATTCCGAGGGCGCCGCGCTGTGCCCCGAGCACGGCCATGTGGTCCCTCTGCTGCGGCCGGCCGACCAGCTGCGCTCCGGCGACTTCTCCGTGCATTGCCCCGTTTGCGGCAAGCCGACAACCTCCATACCCACACCCGAAAACACGCCCGGCGGTGGAGAAACTGTCTACGCGCTCACCAAGGTCGACCAGGAAAAGCTCGTTCTGCTTTGGGGCAAGCAGACCGGCATCCCCACCGTGGCGCTGCGCTACAGCTGCACGTACGGTCCGCGCCAGTCGCTCTTTAACCCCTATACCGGCGTCATCGCCATCTTCTGCACGCGACTGCTGAACAACCAACCGCCCGTGATGTACGAAGACGGCGGTCAGACCCGCGATCTCTGCTTCGTGGAGGACATCGCCCGCGCCAATCTGCTCGCCATGGAATCCGACAAGCTCGATGGCCTGCCCGTCAACGTGGGCTCCGGCCGCGCCACCAGCGTGCGTGATCTTGCCGGCATCATCGCCGACCAGCTCGGCGTGAAGCTCCAGCCCCTGGCCCGCGGTGAGTTCCGCCCCGGCGAGATTCGGTCCCTCATCTCCGATATCTCGCGCGCACGCACCATTGGCTACGAGCCCTCGGTCACTATTGAAGAGGGTATCGGCCGTTACATTCAATGGATTAAGACCCAGGGTACGGTAAAGGACTATTTCACCGAGATCGAAGCTGGTCTGCGGGCGAATGGCATCGTGCAAAGCGTCGCCAAGTAGCAGAGCGCCTCGTACCCCCGCAAGCGAGGGCCGAGGCGCCCCAGAACTACCTTCAGAGCGTAATCACGATCTTTCCAACCTGCTGGTTGCTCTCCAGGTACTTGTACGCTTCCACTACCTGATCAAATGGAAACGTTTTTGCAATCTTCGGCTTGAACGATCCGTCAGCCAGCCGATCGTAGATGTACTTCTTCATCGCAGGCAGGAACTGCGGCGCCTTGGTTTCCGAGATCGACGTACCGCGCATATTGATGCCGCGGGCGAAGGTGGTCATCGGAAAAGGTGTGGGCTTGCCTGAAAGCATGCCATACAGGAAGATGAAGCCCCCGTTGGCTGTCGCCTGCCCAAGGGTGTTGATGTAATCGCCCCCAACCGGATCAAACACAACCCGCGCCAGCTTGCCGCCTGTGATCTCCTTCACGCGCGCCGGCAGGTCTTCCTCCTCGGTCGCGATGACGTGGTCTGCACCCAGCTCCAGCAGCTCGGCCTTTTTCTGTGAGGTTCGCGTGGTTGCGATGGATACGCCGCCTTGCGCCTTCACGATCTGGATTGCTGCCAGCCCGACAGAGGAACTCGCCGCCGTAATTATGACGAAGTCACCCGGCCCTACCTTCCCAAACTCGACCAGGGGCCCATACGCGGTGCCGTATTGCATCCATACCGCTGCCGTATCCACGGGGGAAAGCGTCTCGGGCACCTCTGCCAGTTCGTGCGCAGGCACAATGGCCTCTGCCGCCAGCGACGGATACTTGTTCATCGAATATCCAGGGATCGTCCCAAACCGCTTGCCCACCAGGTCCCTGTCCACGTCCGGACCAACGGCCGTTACTGTTCCAACCACCTCGTAGCCGATACCTGAGGGCAACTGGGGCTGCTCCATGTACTGCCCGTGGTAGTACATGCTCTCCGCGCGGTTCAGGCCAACAGCCAGCACCTTCATCGCCACCTCGCCCGGCCCGGGCTGCGGCAGTGTGACCTCTTCGATCTTCAATACTTCAGGACCACCGAACTCGTAAAAGCGAACAGCCTTGGACATCGAACACCTCTCACAACAGCGGATGAGAAATCGTCGTGCCACGATGCGGGAAAACTGAGATCCTGCAAGATGTGATCCCCACCCTTTACGCCGCCACCTCCAACCTCGGTAAGCTTCGGGAGTTCGCCGAGGCCGCCGCTGCGGCTCACCTCGACGTGCAGCCGCTGCCCGGTCTCGACGGCCTGCAAGAGCCCGCCGAAGACGCTCTGACCTTCACCGGCAACGCCGACCTCAAGGCGCTGGCGTACTCGCGTCTCGCCCCGGGACTCCTGGTCTTCGCCGACGATTCCGGCCTCGAGGTCGACGCACTGGGCGGACGTCCAGGCGTGCTTTCCGCGCGTTTCGCGGACGTCCTGAACTTCCTCCCTTCCTCCGGCCTGTCGCGGGACGAGCGCAACAACGCCTGTCTGCTCTCCTTGATGCACGACCTGCAGCGAGCCGGAGAGGGACAGGTCACACGCGGCGCCCGCTTCGTCTGCGCTCTGTCACTGGCCCGCAACGGGGAGGTTCTGCTGCGCTCCGAGGGCACGGTCGAAGGCGACCTCCTCGATGTACCGCGCGGCTATGACGGCTTCGGCTACGACCCCCTGTTTGTCCTCCGCAGCCGCGGACTCACGCTTGCCGAACTGCCGCCCGACGAGAAATGGGCGGTCAGCCATCGCGGCAAATCCTTCCGTGATCTGCTGGCACAACTCCCCGGATCCGACTTGCAACCACTCGCCGCCAAGTGACGGCATTTGCCACAATTGACATCACCGTACTTTGCGCGCTATTCTTCCACCATGTCCCGATCCGCCTTCACCCTGCGTTTGCCTTCAGAAGAGCGTCTGGCCCTGGAAAGCCTCAGCAAAATCGAAGGCCGGCCCATGAACCAGCTCCTGAATGAGGCCGTGCGGATTTATCTGAGGCGCTGCGGAACCAGGGAACAGGGGCTGTCCGAAAGCCTCAACCGCCTGAAGGCCTACCGTGAACGCGATCCGGAGTTTCGTCACGCGATCGCTTCGTTTGCAAAGGCAGAGGCCACCGAGGCGGATCCCCTCGAAGGCACGATCTTCCTCCAGGAACACGAAGAGGGACGTGAAAAGGACAGGCCTGAAGTTAAGGCACAGTCCCCGTCCGGGCCGGTGCAGAGCCGTGTCCGAGATCTGCTGAGTGCCTGATGAGGACCCGGACCTCGGCCCGGATTGGGATGAAAACAGTTCGGGGCTGGAAGCGAACCTCACCGAGATCCTCACAGACATCTACAGGGAAAGCCAGCTTCGCCTGACTCCCTCTATCAAAGCGACCAAGGGATGGCACCGTGTTTTGCTGCGCGGTCTGGCCGTTCCCGATCAGCGCTTTGTCGCCGCGTTCCGTGGGGAAAACGGTCTGAGAAATGTCGGCGTCCGCGTGGACGGCCACATGGGCGTTCCTCCAGGGCACGTCGCAGCGGAGCTCGCACGCTTTGAGACCAAGCTGCAGCAACTGGTCGCAGAGACCGACAGGTATCTCCCGCCCGGAACATTGTCCAACAACGACGAGCTTGCCGCCGTGCTCGACCTCTGTGCCTGGGCCCATGCCGAATGGGTTCGGATTCACCCGTTCGCCAACGGCAACGGCCGCATCGCGCGACTCTGGGCCAACAGTCTCGCCCTGCGCTACGGTCTGCCGCCTTTTGTGCGCCTCCGCCCTCGTCCGGGCTTCGGTTACGCCGAGGCAGGCGCGCACGCTATGCAGGGCGATTGGCAATCGACGGCTGTGGTCTTCGGGCGATTGCTCGAAGCGGAACTCCGGCGGAAGACCCTCTAAAAATGTGCCCCACGGGTAAGGCACACCTCACATTTCGCACAAAGACAACGATTACCGTCCTGTGACCCTGCCGTTATCTTGACGCTCGTTTTTGCCGGGTGGAAGAATTGATCTAGCTCACCGGGACACTTTTCCATCGCCGGCGGTGCAGTTTCCAAGGAGTCCCACGTATGGCCGCAGCTGCCCCTATGGCGCCGCCCGATAATGCACAGGCAGGCAAACGCCGCGGCGTTCAGCCCCTGCGAGCGGGTGAAGGCCACAGCTACATGTGGCGTAAGCTCCACTCCCTCTCCGGCATCGTGCCCATCGGCGCATTCCTGATTGAGCACATCGTCTCCAATTTCGAGATGTGGAACGGCCCGCTCGCCTACGCGCAGCAAGTCAAGTTCCTCAACGGCCTCCCGCTGGTCCGCGTACTCGAGTGGGCCTTCATCTTCCTCCCTCTCGCCTTCCACGCCGGCTACGGCATGTGGATCTGGTGGCGAGGCCGCTCCAATGTCAATGTTTACCCCTGGGCCGGAAATTGGGCCTACCTCGCGCAGCGCGCCTCGGGCATCATCGCCCTCGCGTACATCATTCAGCACGTCTGGCGGCAGCGCTTCTCGGGCGTCTCGCTCCCCGAACACCCCGGCGCAGCCTTCGCCAAGGTGCAGCACGAGCTTTCCAATCCCTGGATGTTTGCCATCTACGCCATCGCCATGATCGCCACCTGCTGGCACTTCAGCTACGGCGGCTGGCT
>CAXTVC010000021.1:25370-46776 GCA_964247615.1 uncultured Acidobacteriaceae bacterium | reverse complement strand
GCGATCATTATTGGAGCGGGGCCCGCGGGGTTGACGGCGGCTTTGGAGCTGCTGCGGCGTACGGGGGTGCAGCCTGTTGTGCTGGAGGCGTCGGGGGAGATCGGGGGGATCTCGCGGACGATTCGGTACAAGGGTAACCGCATGGATATTGGCGGGCACCGGTTCTTCTCCAAGAGCGATCGCGTGATGCAGTGGTGGATGGAGTTGATGCCGCCAGCGAGCGAAGAGGGCGGGCTTGCCGAGCCTGTTCCGGTGGAGATTACTTACCAGGGCAGGCGGCGTGTGGTGGAGGTGCCTGCGGTGTCTCCGCAGCATCCGCCATTGCGCGGGATGGGACCTCTGGCGACGGTGGAGACCGATCCTGAGCGTCTGGATGCGGATGGGCCTGACAAGCCAGCAAGAGATCCCAGTGAGCTTGTCGTGGTGCACGCGCCTGAGCCGGAGGATGCCGATCATGTAATGCTGGTGCGTCCGCGGCAGAGCCGGATCTACTACCTGCGCAAGTTTTTTGAGTACCCGATCAAGCTCTCTGGCGCGACGATCGCGAATCTGGGACCGCTTCGTATGCTGCGGATTGGGTTCAGCTATCTGTGGGCGCGCGTGCGGCCGATTCGGCCGGAGAAGAGCCTCCAGGACTTTCTGATCAACCGCTTTGGCCGAGAGCTCTACCTGACCTTTTTCAAGAGCTATACGGAGAAGGTATGGGGCGTTCCGTGTGAGCAGATTTCGGCTGAATGGGGTGCGCAACGCATCAAGGGCCTGAGCCTGACTACCGCGCTGCGACATTTTTTGCGCAAGACGTTTACGCGGAGACCGCAGGCAGTAGGCACGCGTGGAGGGGCAGGCGATCTGGCGCAGAAGAAGACGGATACCTCGCTGATTGAGCGTTTTCTGTACCCCAAATTTGGGCCGGGGCAGTTGTGGGAGCATGTAGCGGAGAAGGTCACCGCGGGCGGCGGCGAGATCCACATGGGATGGACGGTGGATCGCGTGGAGCTAAGCGCGGATGCCGCCGTCACGCGCGTCGTGGCTGTGGATGCGGTGAATGCGCAAGGGGAGCGGCGGCGCTTTGAGGGCGAGGTGTTTCTTTCCACGATGCCCATGCAGGAGTTGACGCGGGCTCTTGAGCGTGGCGGTGCCGCTGTGCCCAAGGACGTTCGAGAGGTGAGTGAAGGGCTGCAGTACAGGGACTTTGTGACCGTTGGGGTGCTGGCCAATCGGCTGGATGTGAAGGATCGGGACGGGGGTCTCATTCGGGACACGTGGATCTATATCCAGGAGCCGGATGTGCAGCTTGGGCGGCTGCAGATCTTCAACAATTGGAGCCCGTTCATGGTGGCGGATCCGGACAAGGTGTGGCTGGGGCTGGAGTACTTCTGCTACGAGAGCGACCCGTTGTGGGCGATGCCGGATGCGGAGTTACAGGCGTTTGCGATCGGTGAACTGGAAAAGATTGGGATCCTGAAGGCGGCCGAGGTGCTGGATGCGCATGTGGTCCGCGTGCCGAAGACGTACCCGGCCTACTTTGGCACGTATGACCGTTTCGAGGAGTTGCGGCGGTGGATGGACGGGTTTGAGAATCTGTACCTGATCGGGCGCAACGGCATGCACAAGTACAACAACCAGGATCACTCAATGCTGACGGCCATGAAGGTGGTGGACGGTATTGCCGCCGGGCAGGTGGACAAGGGCGCGGTCTGGGCGATCAACACGGAGCAGGAATACCACGAGGAGAAAGACAAGGCGTGACGCTATGAGGAAGTGGGTCCTGCTTGCGCTGGTGTTGCTCTCCTTTTTCGTTTACGAGAACCGGATGCGGCTGTTTCTTCGCGACCCACTAGGGACGGTGTTGCGTGACGGAGCGAAAGAAGATGGGGCGCAGGTGTTTCTGAACTATGACAATGACGTGTTGCTGGAGAATGATCACCCGCCGCTATACCTGACAATCCTGCAGCATGGCCAGCCGGTGGGCGCGCCCACGACCTTAAAGTGCTTTCACTACCTGGTGTGTCTTGCGAATGGATATCCGGCGCCGCAGGCAGCGGCGTCCCCGGGGGCGCGGCTGGAGTCAATGACCTCGAAGGAAGTGCGCTTCAGGGACGAAGTGGGGCGTGAGGTACAGGTGAAACTGCGTTGAGGGCGGCTAGCAACTCGGCCACCGGGCGGTTCAGGAGAGGATGCCGGAAGGTTGGGGCGATCTCGGACAGGGGCTCGAGGACAAAGGCGCGGCGATGCATCTCCGGGTGGGGCAGGATCAGGTCGGGGTCGTTCAGGATAACGCTGTGACCTTCGTTGTCCTCGTAGAGGAGTAGATCGAGATCGATGACGCGGGGGCCCTTGGGGGGCATGTCTGCCGTGCGGCGTCGTCCCATGGTTTCTTCGGTAGTCAGCAGGCTGCGCAGGAGATCCAGAGGCCCCAGCGTGGTGTCCAGGATCGCAGCGGCGTTCAGGAAACGGGGCTGATCGGTGTAGCCAACCGGGGCTGTGTCGAAGAAGGATGAGGCAGCCACCACCGTGCCCATGTCAGCCAGCCGGTGCAGCGCTTCGTGGAGGTTGGCGGAGGGGTCGCCGAAGTGGGAGGGGAGATTGGATCCGAGGGCGATGGCCGCGCGCATGGAGACGAGCTAGGCGGCGGCCCAGGCAGGGCGGGACACGCGGGACGGCCTGGAAACAGTCTGGGACGCAGAGTGGGCGGCAGTTTGGGCCGATGCGTCGGCGAGTGGCATGGTGGCCAACTCCCAGGCACTGCGGTCGCGCAACAGGCGCTGCACCAGCGCGGTATGCATGGCGTGCCCGGCGCGCTCGGCGACGACGCGTCCCCAGAGGCGGCGGCCAGCCAGGGCCAGGTCACCGATGAGGTCGAGAACCTTGTGGCGGACGAATTCGTCGTGAAAGCGCAGGGGGCCGTTCTGGATGCGGCCTGCGCCGATGATGATGGCGGAGTCTACGGAGGCGCCGCGAATGAGGCCCATGTCGCGCAGTTTTGCTTCGTCTTCGCGGAAGCCAAAGGTGCGCGCAGGGGCTATGAGATCGGCGTAGGCACCGGCCTCGAGGTCGCCCTGGAAACGGTCGCGACCAATGGGTGAGGGGAAGTCGATGGTGTAGTCGATGGAGTAGCCATCGCCGGGGTAGACGCCGATGAACTTGGCACCGCTGCCTTCGCCGTCGCGCACCTCGACCGGCTTCAGGATTCGAAGATACTCGCGCTTGCGGCGCTGTTCCTTGAGTCCGGAGGCCTGAATTGCGGTGACGTAAGGGTGCGCGGAGCCGTCGAGGATGGGGACTTCGAGGTTGTCGATTTCGCAGATGACGTTGTCGACGCCGAGGCCGATCAGCGCGCTGAGCAGGTGTTCCGTGGTCGATATCAGGACGCCCTGGCGCATGAGGCTGGTGGCATAGGAGACCTTGGCAACGTGACGACCGGTGGCGGTGATTTCGTAGTTTTCAAGGTCGACGCGACGGAAGACGATGCCTGAGCCAGCCGGGGCGGGGACGAGGCGGAGGTTCGCGGGGGCTCCGGAATGGAGGCCGATGCCCGAAAAGCTGAGCGGAGCCTCGATGGTGCATTCGAGTTGATAGACCGTAGCCAGCGGTTGACCTTAGGTGCGCAGAGCGCGACAAAGGTGAGAGTACACCTCTGTCCGCGACGCATACTGTGGCGTTTTAGCCACAGTTGACCAAGTAAGACCTTGGCAAAGTAGATGCATCAGGGTCGTTTGTTACAGGGTTTTCGTCTGCCGAAGGAGCTCCACGACGGCCGCCAGGGGTAGACCGACGACGTTGAAGAAGTCACCCTCAATGCGCGTGACCCAGCGCGCGGCGTAGCCCTGGATGCCGTAGGCCCCTGCCTTGTCGAGGGAGTCACGGGAGGCGAGATAGATCGCAAGGTCCCCGGGTGCGATGGAGCTGAAGGTGACATCGGTCGACTCCACGTGGGAGAGCTCCTGGCCTGCGTGGATGACCGCAAGGCCCGTGTGTACCGTGTGTGTCCTGCCCTCGAGGCTGCGAAGCATGGCCTCGGCTTCGCGGAGGTCGAGCGGCTTGTTGAGGACGGCTCCATCGAGGGCGACGGTGGTATCTGCCGCGAGAACGCAGGCATCGGGGAATAGGGCAGCGACGGCCCGTGCTTTTTCAGAGGCCAGACGCCGCACGTAGGTCTCGGCTGCCTCGTCGGGGTGGCGAGACTCGTCGATGTGGGCCGGGATGACGCGGTGCGGCAGCTGGATCTGCGTCAGGAGCTCGCGGCGGCGGGGTGAGGCGGAGGCAAGGATCAGCATGTCGCTCTAGAACGCCTCGACGGCCACATGCATGGCCATGGTGTAGGCCTCGCCGGGCTGCAGGGTGACGGCATTTTCGGCGGCGTTGGCTGTTTCCATGCAGACGAAGTGCTGCCATGCGTCCGGGGTCATATCGGAGAGGGTCCGTGTGAGTGCCGCGGCCGGGTTCCAGATGACGGTTGTGCGGGAGTTCTCCTTAGTGAGTACCAGGCGGCGACCCATAGCCGGATCGGTCAGGGTTACAGCGCTTTCCGTATTGAGATAGGGGCGATCCGTCTCGCCAGTGAAGCGGATTTGGGGGTCGTGCTGGGTCTTGCGGCGGAAGTCGTCGGGCTTGTCCAGGTACTCGGTGTTGCCGAGACCGCCGATCGCAACCTGGTCGACGGCACCGACCTGGAAGTAGGCATGCAGGGCCTCCTCGAACAAAAAGGCGCGGGCATCCGGGCCGGCGGCGGCGTTGGCGGCGGTGAGGCGGACGGTGAGTGTGTTGCCCAGGATGAGGTCGAGGCCCAATTGCAGGAAGTCGTAACCCAGGGCGTGCAGATGGGCGTTGTGATCGAGCGTGAGCGAGAGGTGGAGATCGTCGCCGGCAAGTGCGGCAAAGCGCAGCGTCCAGGGCCAAATGCGGGCGAAACCATGCGAAGCAGAGCCTGGCGGTGGATGGACGGGGGAGCGGTCCGGCGCGCCGAACCACGGGAAGATGACGGGCACGCCGCCGCGAATGGCTTTACCGGGCGTGAAGGCCGAGCGCTCAGAGAGGAAGAGCACGGGCCCCTGCCCTGTCGGCTGCCACTGGGTCAGGTGAGCGCCCTGCAGATAGAGCTCGGCGGTGCACGCCGGCGTACGGATGAGGGCTCGCGGCATGCCTGGGTGGGGCTCGTCGAAGCGGAGAAGATCGTCGAGGGTGAATTCGGCGTTGAGCTGGTCTGCTGTCTGCATAAGTGGTCCTGGGAGAACTGAGGCTGGAGGTTACGTCCGAGGACGCATGAGTTGGCTTTCGAGATGGCTGCGCACCGCTGGCCATTCGCCCGCAGTAATCGAGTAGACGCAGGTGTCGCGAAGTGTGCCGTTTTTGGCAATGGAATGTGCCCGCAGGATGCCGTCGAGCCTTGCACCGAGCCGCTCAATGGCGCGGCGGCTTGCCCCATTCAAAAAGTGCGTGCGGAGTTCTACGGCGATGCACCCGAGCTGCTCGAAGGCATGGCGCAGCAGGAGGAGCTTGGCCTCTGTATTCAGGGCGGTACGCTGCACGCGGGCGGCGTACCAGGTGGATCCGATCTCCAGACGCCGGTTGGTGGCGTCGATGTTCATGTAAGTGGTCATGCCGACGACATCGCCCGTTGCGGGGTCGATCACCGTGAAAGGCAGCATGGAGCCGACCTCACGCAGGGCGAGGCGGCGGGCGATCTCGCGCTGCATATCCGCCGGGGCGGGTACGGAGGTAAACCAGAGCTGATCGAGGTCCCCGTCTCGCACGGCGGCCACCAGGCCATCGAGGTGGTCGAGCGAGAGGGGGGCGAGATGAACGTGCTCCCCGTAGAGGCTGACTGGTTGCGAGAGTTCGTTCACCACGAATGAGTCCTTCTATCCGGTTGCAGGGAATCGAAGATCCTTCCTGAGAACTTCGAAGCTCCCTGCATCCTAACTGGATTGAGGAGAAACATGACAAAGGCCCTGCTGTGCGATATCGATGGAACGCTGGTGCAAAGTAATTGGCTGCATGCCGAGGCTTGGCGCCTGGCCTTTGCGGGGATGGATCTGCCGCTGGAATTAGAGGCAATTCGACGGCAGATCGGCAAGGGCGGCGATGAGCTGATCCCGGTCTTCGTTCCATGGTGGAAGCGGCCCCAGGTGGAAGAGCCTTTGAAGATCTACAGGAAGTACATCTTTCAGAACGGTTTGCGTCAGCAGGTCAAGGTCATCCCGGGCGTGAGGGATTTGCTGTTACGGACCCGTGCCGCCGGCATCAAGGTGGCTGTTGCGACCTCGTCTGAGAAGGACGACCTGAAGGTCATGTTGGGCGTCGCCAATGTGGAAGACCTGATTGACGAGCAAGCGACGGCTAACGATGCGGAGCGCTCCAAGCCACACGCCGACATCTTTGCGGCGGTGCTCCAGAAGCTGGGTTTGAAGCCGAGCGAATGTGTGGCGCTGGGCGATACGCCCTATGACGCAGAGAGTGCTGGCAAAGCAGGGATCCGGACCCTTGGCGTGATGACGGGCGGCTGGTCACGCGAGGAGCTATTGCAGGGTGGCTGCATTGAGGTGTACGAGGATGCAGCGGATCTGCTGAAGCACTTTGAGGGGAGTGCGTTAGTCAGGACGGGCCTGCATGGGTAAGAGATCGGTGGCGCGGCAGCGCGGCACGCCCGGTGGACTGGCTGTCCTGGTTTTCCTTGTGGTAGCTGCATTTGTGCCTTGCTGCGCTGCGCAGGGGAAGACGCTTGCAGATGCACGGGCGCTGATTACTGCGCAGCAGGCAGCGCTGGGTGCTGCTCCGGGGGTGATTGTGCTGGATCGCCCGGCGCGCCTGGAGGGTGAGGTGACGCTGGGGGTAGGGCAGGACCTGCGCATCGCAGCGCCCCTGGCAGTAGGTGGAGCTACAGTGCACCTGAGCGGGCACAACGCCGTACGCTGCGAGGCAGCGGTGAGCGTGGAGAATGCGACCGACCTGTTCGTGGCAGACGGAGCGCAGGACCTGAGCGTTCGTAACTGTGATGTGACCGTGACCGGGCGTGTGGGTGGGTATCTGCTGACGGCGACGCGGTCTGCCCGGGTGAATGCGAGCAGCAATCACCTGGTCAACATGGCGCTGTTCAACACACACAATGGCGGCGGGGAGCATAGCCGCACGGTGGACGTGAGCCTGAACGGCAACAGCAGTGTGTTTACCCACGATTCCGGACCGATCGGCGTGTATCTGTTGTATGTGGTGCGGGCGACAGTCTCAAACAATCGCTTTGCGGGCACGGGTCATGGCATCGAGTGGTGGGGTGGGGATGGCAACATCGGCTGGCATGGTCCGGAGGCGGTGAGAGAGGCTGGCGACCTCAGCATTACGGGGAACCAGTGTTACTCGGCTGGCGGTGCGTGCGTGTGGGGATCGATGGGTTTCAACGTGACCGTGAGCGGCAACAGTGCCGATATCTGCAGCGATGTGTGTTTTGACACCGAAGGTGGTGTGCGCAACCTGTTTACCGGGAACGTCGCGCAGGCGTGTGGCAATGGATGTTATTCGGTGCAGATGGAGAGCGTGGATGCCGTGTTTTCAGGGAACTTCGCGTATGCCGATGCAAAGGCCCCGGCCCTGGCGCTGGTGCTGATCAAGCATCGCAACGGCAACCCGGCAGCCCATGTAAACCTTACGGTCACTGGGAACACGTTGAGTTGTGCGTCGCTGTGTACGGCCTTTTACTCGGAGGGCGAGGGTGGGTTGGACCTTTCGCACAACACGATCGTGAATGGCGTAGTGCACTTCGCGAACTACACGAACTCCGTCTTTATCCGGGCGAACAATCTTCACTTCACGGTGCCGATTGGGGAGCAGGCGGCGATTAGTGGGCCGTCGCTGGCCAACGCGCATACCTCCTTTATAGAGGGCAATACGTTGCTGTATGAGACGGGCGAGCCTGCTCCCAAGGGAGCATGTATTGCGCAGTCCTGGAGCGACGATAACAACCCGGACGAGATGTTTCTGAGCAATAACACCTGCGTTGGTTTCGGTGCCGGGATTGTGACCGAGACTGCCGGGCATAATGCAGGTGCTCCGCATGCCGTGTGGCACCTTAGTGGCAATACGTTTTCGCGAACAGCACCCGCGCAGCAGCTGGTTCATCGAAAAACTTCAGGAAATGAGACCTATCTCGTCGGTGCCACAGAGGCGCACTGAGCTGAGAAGGGACACCTGAAGTGCAGTAATGCGACCAAAGTCCAGTGGCGGGTCCACCCCTGCTTGTTTTCTAGTAGGCATCAGGCCAGCGAGCCTGAAAGGACTGCCCCCGTGTTCCCTGTTGAGACTGCACGATGTGCTGATTGCTATACGGTTTTCTTTACTGACGAGATGAATCAGTGCCCTGCGGGACACTGGACCTGCGTTGGCTGCCTGTGTGACTGCGTGTTTCTCGAAAGTGCCAAGATGCATATACCGTCCTGGCTTCGACATGAAGATGAAACGCATCCGGTGTCCGTCTTGTGAGTTACTGCCGACCCTCGCGGAAGAGGCTTCAGTGCGTGCCGGGAGCCGAAAGGGTGAGCTCGGCTGTGTTGCGATCGCCGGTCGGACACAGCTTCAAGAGCGGGCAATCGAGGCAGCGTGGACGCTCAAAGGTGCACAGCGTTTGCCCATGAAGCTTAACGAGCGAATGATGTTCGTCGAGCATGGCAGCATCCCACGTCTCGGGAACGAGACGCATGAGGCGGTCCTCGGTGGTAGCCGCATCGGCTCGCGGCACCACACACAGCCGCTGGATCACGCGGAGGTGGTTGGCATCGATGGACAGCGCCCTGCGGCGCAGCGTGGAGAAGTTCACGACGGCAGCGGAAATCTGAGCGCCTACGCCGTCGAACTGCTCCAGCCAGGTGCGGATCTTCTCCGTGCGGTAGCGAGCGAGAAACTCGAGTGACAGGGCGCCTGTGCGCGCCGTGATCTGTTGCAGTGCCGTCTTCAGGCGAGGCGCCTTCAGCTCGGGAAAGGTGACTACCGCGATCGCGCGCTCCAAGGCGCCAAGATCCGCGTCCCGAACGTGCTCCCAGGCACCGGGGCCGGTACCTGGGAACGCACGTTCGAGGTCGCGCATCACCTGATGAGCTTGCGGCGTCTTGGTGCGCGAGCTGAGGAGGGAGTAGACGAACTGTGTGAGGGGATCCCAGGGCTCTCGCGCGGGCGGTTGCCCATAGTAGCCCAACAGTAGCCGGTGAATATGCGGCAGCTTGTCAGCCTGCTCCGGCGTGAGCGGCCGACCAAGCGCCACAATGTCCGCCGGGTCTGTAAACAAGCCCGCCGTCATGCTTGGGATCCAGGCAGGACGGGGGTGGTCAATCTGTGTGTTGGCGTTGGGGAGATCAAGGGGCCAGCGATCCGGGAAGGTTAGAGAGCCTGCTTTACCTCAGAGGCGAAGGTGCCGATGGGATTCATCATGGCCTTCTTGGCGATGGTAGGAAAGGATTCACCACGGCGGTACATCAGGTAGGCAGCGGTGGCTCCGGCAGCAATAGTCATCCAGAAGGTAAGGCGTTTCATGTGCAACTCCTGCGAGGGCGTACCCTCTTCAGCGCTTTGATGCGCCGCATGCAAAGAGGTTTGTGCGGTTAATCGCGGTACTCCGTACCGAGGTGATGACCCTCTGCGGTGGCGTAACCCCAGGACATGCGAGGGGTGTTGTGCGCAATACCCATACGTCCCTGTGCATCGAGCAGAATAATGCCGCCGTGGCCGCCGAGCCTGCGGAACAGATACGCGATGGCCTCACGGGACGCCTCTTGCGGGCTGGCACCCGCGGCGACGCGGTCTGTTGCCCACTTGCCGAGCACGAGCTTCATGATGGGTTCGCCCCAACCCGTAAGCGATACGGCTGCTGAGGCGTTATCGGCATAGCAGCCGCAACCGATCAGGGAGGAGTCGCCCACGCGGCCGGGGGCCTTGGAGAGAGTGCCGCCTGTTGAAGTTCCCGCTGCGAGGTTTCCCTCGGCGTCGAGGGCCACGGCACCTACGGTGTCATGGGAATGCAGCGTTGGATCGTCAAACTGGAGGGGGGAGGGTAGAGCCTGCTCGACCTCCGCAGCAAGGGCCGTCTCTTCGAGAGCAATGTCCTGCGAGGCGGCCTGCGGTTCCGGGGTCGAGGCATCGGCGTGCAGCCTGGCCGGACCGGCAAAGGTGAGGTCAGGAAGCCCCGCGGCCTGCGCCTGCTGAAAGGCTTCGAGGCGCGCGTGCTCCCGCGGGACGACGAGCTCTCCGTTGTCGATGAGGGCCATGCCGTGGTCGGCGGCAAAAGTCTCCGCTCCCTGGCCAACAAAGTACACATGGGGAGAGCGATCGAGCACAAGCCGCGCCGCCTGAATCGGGTTGCGCAGCCGCTCCACACAGGCGACCCCGCCGGCGCGCAGGTCAGAGCCGCTCATCATGAGGGCGTCGAGCTGGACACGACCGTCACGGGTTAGGAAGGAGCCGCGACCGGCGTCAAAAGTGTCGTCATCTTCCATGACGGTGATTGCCGCCTGCACAGCATCCAGGGCAGAACCGCCTGCCGCGAGTACAGACCATCCCGCAGCCAAGGCGTGGCGAAGGCCGTTTTCATGGGCGGCAACTGCCTCGTCGGGCATAGCCCAGGCACCGCCATGTAAGAGAAGAACTGGTTTGGGCACGAAACTGATTGTAGGCGTGACGCGGCTCTCGTCGTGCTTGGCGGGTGGGATCGGGCTGCGCCCGAGAGACGCCGGCCTTTGCCAAATCGCACTTCTGTAATTTATGACCGGTTACCAATTGCGTCCTGTCATGGCCCATTCTGGTGTTCTTAAAGTCGTGGAGGACGGCGTAAAATCCCTCCAAGATTCGGCATCCGCCGATCGTCGGAGTCTGCCGATTCCGGCGAAAAGAGCTCGCATGTTCATTGGAGTTGCCCGTCGGGCTTCGTTAGCCGATCCCAAGCCCGGCCAGGATCCTCACCCCACGCGGGCAGAGGATGACTGCGCGAAAGGGCAGGGCGCCCACCGCGGACGCGAGATCGAGTTGGACTTCCTCCGAGGCCTGGCCATTCTGCTGGTTCTTGATTTCCATGCCCCGGTGCACTGGATGTCCTCCCCGTTGGCTCTTCTTGGTTTTCCTAATTTCGGGTGGGCGGGTGTCGACGTTTTCTTCGTCCTGAGCGGATTCCTGGTTGGAGGGCTGCTCGTGAAGGAATGGCGCTTGAAGGGGCGCATTGACGGCAAACGATTCCTCATCCGGCGAGGCTTCAAGATCTGGCCCCAATACTACGTTTTTCTCGGGCTGATGCTGCTTACCCATCACCGGACATTGCACGATCTTTGGGGAAACCTCCTCAATGTACAGAACTACGTAGGCGGTATTCCCCACACGTGGAGCCTGGCGGTGGAGGAACACGCTTACCTGCTGCTGGTGGTCTGCCTGGCCATGGCGGCGCGAGCGAAGCTCCGGATACGCACGTTGGGAATGGGCTTTGCCGCCGCCTCGGTGGCCGTGGTCGCCGGCCGCCTGATCCTGATCGAACACGGCTATGAGGTCGTCAATCGGACCCACACACGCATCGAGGGCATCTTCTACGGCGTGCTTCTCGCCATGCTGTACCACTACCGACCCGCCACATTTCAGCGTCTCCAATCGCGACCCTGGGTGTGGGTTCTAGCCGCGCTTGGAGCTGTAACGTTCTTTCGCCTCCAGGGAGGCGCGCCCTGGGCTGTCTCGCTCGGGTGGGACGCGGCCGATTTGTTGGGCGTCGCTCTCTTGATGCTCCTGTACCGTCCCAGGTTTTCAGAGCGACCACTGCCCTATCGCTTCGTTGCCTGGATCGGCGTTTACTCCTATGGGATCTACCTGTGGCATGTGGCGGTGCTGGCACCCTGTGCCGCCGTGGCTGCCCATCTGCCCCACTGGCTTGCTCCTGTCTGGCTGGCAGTGGCCCCAGTTGCCGGAGGAATTTGTCTGGGTGTCGTTTTTACCAGGCTGGTAGAGCTTCCCGCGTTGCAGCTGCGCGACAAGCTCTTTCCACGGGGGATCGATTCGCCGGTTGGACGGCCGGCGGAGGTCGAAGCGCACGGTCCTCTGCGAGAGCTGGATGCTACCCCGCAGGCCGCAGGCGCCTAGAACTTCGGCTGCACAGGGACGGTTAGATCGGTAGCTAGAGCAATTTGCGGAACTCCTCCGCCATTTGTCTGGCAGAGTTGGCCCAGGTGTAGCGGGAGGCACGTCCGCGGCCAAGATCGCTCATGCGGGCGCGTTCCTTGTCGTTGCCCAGCAGATCGGTGATGGCTTCGATGTGGTCGTCCATCTTGTCCGGGGAGAGCAGGAGCGCGGCGTCCCCGGCGACCTCGGGAATGCCGGTGGTGTTGCTGCTGATGACCGGGGTGCCACAGGCCATCGCCTCGATGACCGGCATGCCGAAGCCGTCGTAGCGGGTCGGGAACCAGACAAGCCGGGCTGCGTTGTAGAGCGCCACCAGCTGCTGCTCTTCCTGAAAGCCGCCCAATACAAAGGAGGGTCCCAGCGCCTTGGCGCGTTCGATGTACATGGGGTGCGGATGGTTGATGACGACCAGGCTGAGGTCCGGGTTGCGGCGATGGATATGCGGCCACGCTTCCAGAATGAGTTCGGCGTTCTTGCGATGCTGTAGGCCGCCGGGTACGAGGATGTATGGCTTGTCTGCCACGCCAAGCTTGCCGAGAACCTGCAGTCCCTCAGCGGTTGGCGGGTGGAAGAAGCTCTCCGAGGCAGCGTTTGGAATGACGCGCAGGCGGTCCTTGATAGCCGGGAAATAATGGCCTGTTCGCTCCGCGGAGTATTCGGAAATCATGTGAAACATGGCTGCCTTTTTCGACAGACGGCGAAACAGCAGCTTCCACTTCAGGCGCTGCCGAAACAGCCAGGGGGTCATCCGGTGCACGCCCGGTTCGAAGTGCTGGGCGTCATGGCAGGAGATGACGAGCTTTGCCTTCCGCACGGGGACGTAGGACTCGGCGGTGCAGTAGACGATGTCAGTGGCGGGCCAGTAGGTTTCGGCGTGAGGCCTGCCGAAGAGGAACCAGAGGGCCTGCTGGCGTGAGGTGTCGTGCTTGAAGAAGTGATACCGGTAGTCCGTCCACGGCTGGCCTACTTTGTGAATCACCCGCTGGTGGTCGGCGTGATCGGCGAGGATCTCGATGTTGACGCCGGGTAACTGGGCGAGGTGCTCGGTCATCTCGCGTGCGACACGGCCGACGCCGGTGGAACGATAGATGTTGCGCAGATGCACGTAGGACAGGATGTTCATAGTCACTCTGGGTCTGATGGTTGCGCGGAATGGTATGCGAAAAACCGGAAATGCAAGATCTTTGCCTCAACAGTACCCGGATTCGAAGAGGAAGACGAGAGTACGTCCGTTAGCTCCTGGCCAGCACCGTTGCGCCTTCGCGCTGCACCACGTCGTAGAGTCGACGGGCCGGATCAGTAAGACTGGCGTCTCCGGCCACTCTGACGTTCTCGCGGATGTGACCGGGATTTCTTGAGGAGACCAGGATGACGCTGTCGGGGTTGTAGACCAAGGCGGCTTTCAGCATGAGCGCGGCGAGCATGCCGGGCTGCCTGAGATCGGCGTTCACCTCGGAGGACCAGCGTTCTCGCAACCTGGCGTCGTCTCGCAGGGCCGCGTTCAGCTCGGTGAAGTTGGCTGTGAGGGACCGGTGATGCAGGGTGAAAGCCTGCACGGGACCGAGTGGTTTCTCGAGGACAGACCACTCAAACTGCAGCACGGGGCAGTACTCGGGACGTCCTGTGAGAAGGGCAGGGATTTTGCCCCTGTCAGAGCCGATACCAAAGGCGCCTACCTTGCCGGACGTGACAGCGTCCTGCATGAGTCGCAGAAGTCCGTCATCCGTGAGGTCCCCGGCTTCTGCTTCGTGAAGCAGCCAGATGTCGATGCGCTCCATGCGTAGCTCCGACAGGGAGTGGTGGAGCACCGTGAGGGCTTCGGAGGCGCTGAACGCCGCTTTCGGGGCGGAGGCGGTTACAGATTTCGCGGCTCCCTGCAGACGCTTCTTCACGCCGGGAAGCAGCTTGAGCAAAGGCCCGATAGCGCGGCGGGCGACCTGCATCATGCCTGGATTCGACGGAGGAGGGATGCCGTATTTCGTGGTCACGGTGATCTGGCCGGGATGGCGGGCGAGGAATTCTCCGAGACAGCCCTCAGCCGCGCCGTAGCCGTACATGGGCGCTACGTCGAAGTGGCGGATGCCGGCGTCAAAGGCGTGCTCCAGCAAGGCGAGGGACTCCGTACGCCCGATAGCGCCCATCACGCTGGAGCAGCCGAAGCCGAGCTGGGAAGTCGTTCTGCCGGTGGTGGCGAGCTGAATCTGGTTCATAGAGGCACTTTGGTGTGTTCCGGTTAATTTGCGGGCAGGTGTAAATGTGCCTCAGGATGTTACGGCTAGAGGCGCAAACCGTGTTGCATTAAGTGCAGAGATGGGCTGCCAGACGCATGGCGAGCGCCAGCAGAGTGTGGGTGGGATTAGAGAATCCGGAGCTGGGGAACACAGCGCCGGAGCAGACATAGACGTTCCGGGTGTTGTGCAGGCGGAGCTCGGGCGTGACGACGCCGGCGGTCGGCGAGGTATCCATGCGCATGCCGCCCATGTGGTGGTAACTGTCCTGACACTGGGTGAGGAAACGGTCGTCATCGGCGAGGTCGGGATGAGGAAGGACCTCCGCGAGAGGCGCGAGGGCGCTCTTCGCAGTCGCGACGAAGTGACGTATCGAGCGGAGTTCCAGCGCGGAGATGCGCCAATCAAGCCGGCCCCGGAGCAGGCCCAGGCAGTCGCGTTCCGTGGAGAGGGTCATGGCGCTGGCGGAGTGCGGCTCCTGCTCACAGTGCACGCGCAGGCGGATTTCGGCATCGGCGGGGTGGTAGCTGCGATGCTGGACAGCATAACGAATCGTCTGACGAGCGACCAGCGGGGCATGGCGAACGAGGCTGCCCATTCGTGCGCGGTTGAGTTCGCCGAATCGGCCATGAAGCAGGTGTTTCGCGGTGCTTTTTACCTCGACGAGCGCCTCGTCGCGTGGGCTGACGGAGAAGACCGTGCCGCCGGCGATCAGGACCTGCGCCTCGCGCTGGGCATCGCGGGTGAGGCGGAGCTTGGGGTTGTACTTGTAGCCGCGCAGAAAGATGCTGTCGAAGATGCTGTGAAAGGCCTTCGGCGACCTGGGCCGGAGCGTAGCGGCATCGGAGTCGATGTGGTCCTGGAAGTGGCGGCCAAGCAACCCGGACTGATTCCAGGGCAGGCTGCCTTCAGGACGCGGCTGCAGAAAGAATCTCGTTGTTTCGAGGGTCCCCAGGGCAAAGATGTACCGGTCGGCGCGGAAGATCGTCTCGCGTCCGTCGAGAGTGCGGCAGCGAACGCCCTTCGCCACGCCGTCCTTCAGGAGGAGCTCGACGGCATTGGCATGCAGCCAGACCTCAATGCGGGCATCATCTTCCAGCGTGCGGCGGTGCAGCCGGGCGAGGTTAGGCTCCGGGCACCAGCGAGACATATAGAGGTCGAGGTCGTCGAGGTGCGGGGGTTGTTCGCCGAGCGTCCCCCAGACCTCGCGGTCATCCAGCATGGACTGGCTGACGCCTTCGATCTCGAGAGCGCGGGTGTAGTGCGGGGCGAGCTCGCGTTTGCGGATGGGCCAGCCGCTGCCCGGGATCCAGGAGTGAGGCTCGAAGTCGGCCTCTTCGAGCTCCAGAATCTGGCCGCCCCACTGTGTGGTGGTGCCGCCGTGTACACGAAAACGACCCTCATGCACCCCTCGATGCGCCAGCCCGGGGAGCTCGGTGCGATACAGATCCTGAGAAGCGGCTTCGGGTTGAGCTCCACCGCCTTCAAGCAAGAGGACGCGCTTGCCCAGACGAGCGAGCTCGACAGCGAGTGCGATACCCGCTGCGCCGGCTCCTACGACGATGACATCGGCGAAGGTGTCGGCTGGGGGGTGCGCTGTCTGGAGATCGTGAATCACCGTCCGATCACTCCGCTTTCCGGTCCAGCACGGGAGATGTCAGAGTTCCGGATGAGACAGCGCGCTGCGGATGCAGTTCCGCCATGAAGTCTCGTACCGCGTCGACGACCCCGGCGCGAAAGCGTTCGATGGTGAACCGGGCTGCGCGGGCACGAGCCCGCTGGCCCATGACGGCCAGTTCCGCCCGGTGGGCGACGGCCCATTCGATTTTTGCTGCCAGCAAATCGGGACGGCGGGGTTCGACGATGAAACCTTCCACGCCGTCCTCGATGAGGTCCGGGGCGGCCGTATGGGTGGTAGAGAGGATGGGCAGGCCGCTGGCGAGGGCTTCCAGAAGGACCTGGCCGAAGCCTTCGGCGACAGACGGGAAGATGAAGAGGTCGGCGGCTTGGTAGGCGGCTTCGAGGTCTGCCGCGCTTACCGAGGGGCGGATGGTGACGCGGTCGGCGAAAGGGCGAAAGAGTTCCAACCCATCGACGACGCGGCCGCAGATTGTGAGCTCAACGTCTTCAGTCTGGAGTTGCTCCAGCGCCTGGAGGAGGTATTTCACACCTTTTCTCTGATTGATGCGACCCACAAACAGGAGTCGTAGCTTGCTGCCGGGCGCCGCGCGCCGTGCCGGATCGGGTTGGAAGCGATCGAGGTCGACCCCATAAGGAACGACACGGATGCCGGAGGGCTGAGCGCCATTCTCTATAAGAGAGTTCCGCGTGAAGCTGGACGCGCACAGAAAGCGTGCTGCCAGGGAGGGCTCGGCGACGAGATGCCCAAATTCGTTTTCGGGGAGGGCCAGCTCCCACTCCTGCCGAAGCGACGCAGCGCAATCCGGGTGGGCGTTGAGCTCCTCGGTAAGGATGCGCCGGATGGTGAGTGGGTGCGGGTGAACCTGGAAGAGGATGCCGGGGCCCTTGTAAGCGCGAAAGGCATCGTAGGCGAAGTAGCTATAGGAGAGCAGGCCGGTGCCATTACGGTTTGCGAGGCGTCCAGCGGTGCGACCCAGGGTGGCATCCGCGGAACGGGTGGCACGCCGGCGCACATTGAACGAGACCCGCGGTACACGGTCGAGTAGAAGCGTCTTCAGGCCCGCGATCCAGGAGCCTTCGACCTGTGCGGATGGAAGTCCGGGAGCGCTGCGGGCGCGCAGCAGAGCCTGGACGCTTCTCGGCAGCCGGGCAGACAGCGAGCGAGCCCAGGGTCGGTCTGAAGGCCAGAAAAGATCGGTCACGAGGGTTTGCAGAAGGTGAGCTTCGGAGAGGGCCTGGGCGACCTGGTAGGCATCGCGGGCCCCGCCATGGACGACGACCACTTTTTGTATGGGAGATGCGGTCGGCATGGCAGATCCATACTACCGTCGCACGCTCCAAAGGCTTTCATTACGGAAGTAAGGCCCAGGCGATGACTGTTTCTTTTTGGGGCAGGTCACGGTCCAGCTGGTCTTCCAATTCGTGGTGCGCGAGATACATCTCGCCGTGCAGAATCTCGGCTTCCCCGGCCCCGATGTAGCAGAGTTCGCACATACCGACGCCTCCATCATTCATGACCGGGGGGCCGAAGACGCGGCAGGTGAGAGGACGCCCTTCATAGAGCTCGCAACGGCCCGTTGCCGGGTCGAGCACAGGGCAGGCAGCGTCGGCTTGCGGTAGATCGGCAAAGGCGTCCCAGGCCTCGTCCTCCGGGAGGAGAACGCCGGTCCGGGGATCGCCAGGAAAGTGTGGCTGCAGCTCGCCGACGAGATGGTGCGCTCGTACGCGGATGGAGGCAGCACGGAGGCTGTCGGCTGCCTCCAAAGTTGTAAGCGCAGATCGCAGCCGTTCGGCGTCGAGCGCGGAGATGCGAAAGACGCCGTGGCAGCAGGGCGTGCAGCCAGGGCGGCAGGATAGCCAGGAGGTGCCGTCGGGCCTGAGCGCGCGGCGGGTCGCGTCCGCGAGGGATGCGTCGACGATCTGGATGAGTTCTGCGTCGCGGGCTGGGAGCATGGCTTTACCGAGGACCTAGGCCAGGAGCCTGGCGGCGTCCTTTGCGAAGTAGGTGACGATGAAGTCGGCACCGGCGCGGCGGAAGCTGAGGAGGCTTTCGAGCATGGCACGATCAGGCTCGAGCCAGCCGCGCTGGAAGGCGGCGTGCAGCATGGAGTATTCGCCGGAGACCTGGTAGGCGCCCATGGGCAGGTCGAAGCGGTCGCGAGCCTCGCGGAGGATGTCGAGGTAGGGCATGCCGGGTTTCATGAGCAGCATGTCGGCGCCTTCGGCGATGTCCTGATCGATCTCGCGCATGGCTTCGCGGCGGTTGGCGCCGTCCATCTGGTAGGTGCGGCGGTCGCCGAACTGGGGGGCGGAACCGGCGGCGTCGCGGAAGGGACCGTAAAAGGCTGAGGCGAATTTGGACGCGTAGCTCATGATGGGCGTGTCATGAAGACCGGCGTCGTCGAGTGCTTCCCGGATGGCCTCGATGCGGCCGTCCATCATGTCAGAGGGTGCGACGATATCAGCGCCAGCAGCGGCGAGAGAGGCGGCGGCACGGGCGATGAGGGGAACTGAGGCGTCGTTATCCACGGTGAAATCGACTGCGCCGGACTCAATGTCGCGGATCTCTTCGGGCGAGCACTTATGGCGGACGATGCCGCAGTGACCGTGTGAGGTGTATTCGCAGAGGCAGACGTCAGCAATGGTGACCAGTTGCCTGGAGACAGCAGTGGCCTTGATGGCGCGGAGCGCGCGCTGCGTGATGCCGTCGGCGGCATAGGCTCCTGAGCCCTCCTCGTCCTTGCTGTCGGGAATGCCGAAGAGCAGCAAACCGCCGATGCCCAGCGAAGCTGCCCCTTCAACCTCCTTCAGCGCTTCGTCGACCGAGAGATTGAAGACGCCGGGCATGGAACTGATCTCGCGCCGAATGCCCTCGCCTTCGCAAAGGAAGAGCGGATAGATGAGCTGGCTGGGGGTGAGGGAGGTTTCTCGCACAAGCGTCCGGAGGGCTGGGGTGGAGCGGAGGCGGCGCAGACGCGTGGCGGGGAACTGCATAGGCACCAGTTTACGTCCGGATCAAAGCGGCTCTGCGCCGTTCAGGCGGTAATTGGACTCTAATGGGACTGAATGCAATTGCCAGAAATACCAGCGGTTTTGAAGGAACGAGGCGGGGCTGCGCTGCAGTGGGAGTCCTTGCGGGAGCGCATGGCGGGCCGTGCGCAGAGTGCCCTTGGGCAGGGCGTGCTCCGTGGGCTGGAGCCGTCGGCCGAGCTTCCCTGGATCGAAACGCAGCAGGAGCGCACGGCCGAAATGCGCATTCTGCTCGCGAGCGGATTGCCTTTCGAGTTTCGCGGGATCTACGACATCGAGAACACGCTCGCCGAGGCAAGGATTCCGGGCGCGGCGCTGGAGGCTGAGGAGCTGCTGCGGGCTCTGGCGCACGCCGAGCGTGTGGAGGCCTGGCGGCAGTTGATTGTGACGCCGCCTGATGCGATGAAGGAGGCGTGGCCAGCAATGGAGTCGCTCTCCGCACCGTTGCTGGGACACGATCTGCAGCCGCTGCTGCGGGGTTTGCAGGGGAAGATCGAGCCGGACGGCTCCTTGAGTGATGAGGCCTCGCCTGAGCTGAACCGTATCCGGCGAGCACTGGGACGGCAGCACCAGGCGATCGAAGCGAGCCTGAAACGGGCGTTGCAGCGACTCAGCGATGAAGGTGCCGTGCAGGACGAGCTAATCACGGTACGCGGCGACCGATTTGTGATCCCCGTGAAGGCCGAGGCGAAACGGCGCGTACCGGGCGTGGTGCATGGGTCAAGTTCAACGGGGCAGACGGTCTTTGTTGAACCGATGGAGACGATCGAAAGCAACAACGAGCTGGCTCGATTGCTGCAAGAGGAGCAGGCCGAGATCCATAGGATTCTGCTGGCGATGACGCGCGCCGTAGGGGCGCAGAGCCAGGCGCTCCAGCTTGGGGCGGAGATCCTGGCCCAGGCGGACGCGCACGCCGCGGCGGCGCGTTTTGCGGAGGACCTGGACTGTGTGCGCCCCCACTTCGTCGGCTCGGACTGGAAGGGTGAAGACGACGGCGGGGTCGGCAACGTGCTGCAGGTGACTTCTGATGGACCGGTGGAGCTGCTGTTTGCACGTCATCCCTTGCTGGAGCTTCGCCTGCGGGAGCAAGGGGCACGCATAACGCCGCTGACCATTGCGTTACCGGCGGGCAAGCGGCAGATGATCATCTCCGGTCCGAATACAGGTGGTAAAACGGTGGCGCTGAAGACGACCGGGCTGCTCGTCCTGATGGCGCAGGCAGGATTGCCCGTTCCGGCGACGGGCGCACGGATGCCGCTATTTACCGCAATCTATGCAGACATCGGGGATGCACAGTCTCTGGAGACGAATCTGTCAACGTTTTCCGCCCACGTGACCAATGTGGACCGGATCTCGCGGCAGGCCGACCAAGGCTCGCTCGTTCTGCTGGACGAGTTAGGGTCGGCAACGGATCCGGAGGAGGGCGCGGCCCTGGCGGTAGCTGTGGCGGGGCACTTTCTGCGACTCGGTAGCTGGTCCATTGTGACGACCCATCTGACCGCCTTAAAGGTCTACGCGGCCAAGAACGATGGTGTGCTGAATGCCGCCGTGGGCTTCGATGAGGCGACGCTTTCGCCTACGTACGATCTGCGCCTGGGCGTTCCGGGTGCTTCGGCCGGGCTGAATATTGCGGCGCGCCTGGGAATGACTCCGGAGATCATCGCCAATGCGCGCGGGCAAATGAGCTCGCAGCAGGTGGACATCGGACGGTTTTTGGACGAGTTACACGCGCAACTGACGGCGGCATCGCAGGAGCGCACCGAGAATGCCGAAACCGCCCGCAAATTGGAACGCGAGCGGGAGTTTGTGCAACAGGAAGGCCGCAAAGAGCAGCAGGCCCGGACACGTGAACTGGAACGCCAGCTCTCCGGGCTGATCAAAGAGTTTGAGGTGCAGTTACGAGATACCGTCAAGGCGATTGATGACAAAACGATCGCGCAAAAGATTGCGAAAGACTCGGCACTGCGCATTGCGCGGCTGCGACGAGAGTTCTCTGAGCAGTTTCAGTCCACGGTGGAAGCCAACACGGCGCCTTCGCAGGGCAACGCCCCTGCGAAGAAGGCGCAGCGGGATGGTGAGCCGCGGGCTGGCGATCTTGTGCGGCTGAAGAGCCTGGGTCGCGAAGGAGTCGTGGTGCGCGTGATTGATGCAAAGACGCTTGAGGTTAGTTTTGGAACGATGAAGACGCGGGTGCCGCGGTCAGATATCGCGGAGTTGACTCCCGTGCGGGAACCGGCGCCGGGGGTGCAGGCCCGACGACGTGGCGGTGTCACGGTGGCTGGGGGCAACTCGGATTACCTCACGTCGGAGATCAACGTCATTGGTAAAACGGCGGACGAAGCGGAGTCAGAGGTAGAGCGGTTCGTGGAGCACGC
>CAXTVC010000021.1:0-25270 GCA_964247615.1 uncultured Acidobacteriaceae bacterium | reverse complement strand
TTGGTAAAACGGCGGACGAAGCGGAGTCAGAGGTAGAGCGGTTCGTGGAGCACGCGTTTCTGGCCGGCTTGGTGCAAATTCGAGTGGTCCATGGTGTGGGCATGGGGATTTTGCGACGTACGTTGCGCGACTTTCTCCGCAAACATCCTCACGTTACCGGCATTGAGGAGCCGGCCTATAACGAGGGTGGTCAGGGAGTCACGATGGTCAGCCTGAGGCAGTAAGGCCGGACGCCGCGTTAATGATGAAGGCTGGCGTGAGTGATGCCCCCTGTGCGCGTTGCCTCAAAGAAGACGCCGCAGGCCGAGATGATGATGCGGTTCGGCCCAGCGAGCAGAACAGAGTCGCCTGGTACCTCGGTCGTGGCCCCTGTGATGTCCATATCTTCATGCTGCAGATCCACCTCCATCACGGAAGGGGCTTCAATGCCGAGCTGGCGAAAGCTTGCTGGTGTTTCTGAACCGCTGTTTTCCTTGCTGAACTCTGCCGCAGTCAGCTTGCGCGTACTTACGTCATCCAGGGTGACTTCACCTCCGTGCCAGCGCAAGGTGTTCTCCCGATACATCAGGATAGAACCTATTAGGGGGGCGGCCTGCTCACGGCCCCAGCACGCGTTGTTTGTTGTCGGCAACACGCGGACGATGCGCCAGGAACCTTGCAGGCGGCCGGGAATGGGCTCCGCGGCCAAGGCAGAGGCTAGGAATATCGAGGCAAGGAAAGCCCCCACAACGGGATGGTGTGCGATGCGCATGAAGTTTCTACGAAGAAGACCGGAGTTCTCGTGTCCTTGAAAGGGATGCGTGGTGCCGGCAGAGATGTTGGATCGTGCAATGGATCCTTCGTTACATTCCGCTGAGTACCAGAGAGAGTGTCTCGGCTCAGCGAGTGCCGGACAATAGCACTTCGGTACTCCTGCTCGCCAAATACGAGCATCCGGTGTTCGTTGTGAGTTGGGCTGAACCGTCTCGGTACAAATGCAGGATCCAATCTGCTGTGCGCCACAAACCCTAGGGGGAGGGTGTTGTCGGTTGCGTCAGCGGCTCTGACCAGTAATTTGCGCGGTGTTCAACAACAGCATCAGGGTAGTCCGCCACCCGGACGGTGATGGTGTGCAAACCATTCTCCGAGGCAGGTGAGCCGCTTGGAAAGTGCGGCACGAAGCTGAGTTCATACGCATTGTGCACGCGATTCGCGAGGGTGTTCAAGCTGCGATCAAAGCCGTTCTGGGAGGCGAAGTTGATGTACTCGCCACCTGTCTCATGGGCGAATTCCTTGGGAGCGTTCTTGCGAAGCGCCTGGATTGCCATGCCGATCAGACCGAAGATGCTTCCCGTAGCCCCGTCTCCGGTCTTGAGATCCTCGACGACCGCATCGCGCCCTGGAGAAAAAGCGACGGCATCGACCATGGTGTTGGAGCGATTCAGGGCCTCGATGACCGACGCGGCTTTGACGAGGCTGCCGTGATCGCGCGTCTCCGAGATCAGGAGAATGACCCGTCGGCCGCGAGCGTGGTCGCGGTCAAGCAGCCGGTTGGCATAAGCGAGAGCGTCAAAGATGCCAGCACCCGTGTCGTCAAAGCAGGGCTCAAGCTTGCTGAACGCGGCGTCTCGTTTCGCGGGGTCATCGGTGAGCCCCGTCAGCAGTTCAAGCTCCTTTCCAAAGTCGACGACAGCGACGCGAGCCGGGCCACCGCCCACAATGGCGTCGATCATCGTACTGAGGCCCTTGATCTTTGGGCCTTCACGCCATGCGTCGCGGGAGCATTGGGCAAGAACGACGAGGGAGAGGGGCATCGGGTCTCCGGACTCATCCAGACGCACGCGCTGTCGCACCCCGTCCGCCTCTACGCTGAAATCGCCGGCATGCAGACCGAAGATTGTTTCACCCTTTTTTGTGCGGACCTCGGTAGGCACCAGGACGAGTTGGGACTGCACGGTGATGGTCGGAGCGGAGGACGCAGGAGCCGTGCCACTCTGTCCGGAGAGAGGCACCGAACCGAGAAGCGCCAGGAGCGGGCTACTTAGCCAACGGAGTGACCTCGACGTCGATTGGCGGCTCCAAGACATGCAGCAAGTCTACCCAAGCAGCCTGTCCGGGAGGCCGTTTGGGTCGAGTGCGCTGCCGTTCGCTGCAAGAAATCGCCGTTCGCTGCGGAATCGATGACGCGAGAGCGTCCCGGGCCTAACCTAAAGGACGTACGGACAGGTCCGCGTGGATAGTGTACGGAGCGTGGGCCGGCCAGGAAACTCCTCAGCAGGAATAGAGGAAGACAGGCTCAAGCCGAACCGGCGCTGCACCGGACGGCGATTTACTTCAGGAGAAGCAACCAGCTATGGGAACAGCAGTCAAACTTTTGGAAAAAGGCGTGGTGTACGGCGCACGCGCGGGTTGGGTGCTTTTTGAGAAGCTCAACAGCTTCAGCCCCAACAAGAGCTTTACTCCAAAGTGGAGCGATAAGCCTCTTTTGAAGAGCTACCAAAAAGAGAAGCCGCCCCTTGGTTGGCCACGTACTACGGACTCGCTCTGTCCTAAGTGTGTCCCGGAAATTCGTCAGCAGATCATCGACGGTAAGCTGCCCCACGAGATCCTCTTGAACGAGAAGCTTGGCGAGATCAAGGCGCAGATCATCGAGCGTGACGGCCAGATCCTGATGGTTAAGGATTGCCCAATTCACGGTCACTTTGAGGATGTCATGTCTATTGACGCCCCGATGATGCAGCATCTCGAAGAGGTATTCCCCGGCCGCGACATTCGCGCCCACAACGATGAAAAGCTTCACAACCACGGCACTTCAACAGTCACCCATGGCCGTGGTTCGGTACTCACGATCGATCTGACCAATCGTTGCAACATGATGTGCGATCCGTGCTTCATGGACGCGAACCAGGTCGGCTTTGTCCATGAGTTGACGTGGGATGAGATCAAGACCATGCTCGACAACGCGATTACGATTAAACCGCGCCGTCAGATGAGCGTGCAGTTTTCGGGTGGCGAGCCTACGCTAAGCCCCTACTTCCTGGACGCCGTGGCATACTCCCGCAAGGTTGGCTACAACTCCGTTCAGGCTGCAACGAATGGTATTGAGTTCGCGAAATCGAAGGAATTTGCAAAGGCCGCAGCTGAAGCAGGTCTCCGCTACGCCTACTTGCAGTTTGACGGCATCGGCAACGCAGCCAACTCGCACCGCAAGGTTGGCAATGCGTTCGACGTAAAGTTGCAAGCCATTCACAATCTGCACGAAGCCGGCGTGGACATCGTTCCTGTAACGACGATCATCAATGGCATCAACAACGAGCAGGTCGGACGCATCATCCAGTTCGCGCTTGACAACCCGAAGAAGATTAACTTCCTCTCCTTCCAGCCGGTCTCCTTCACTGGGCGTGACGAAGCTGTTTCAGACGAACGCCGCATGGCACAGCGCTACACCCTCTCCCATCTGGCCCACGACGTTCGGGATCAGACGGGTCTCGGCGAGAGCACCCGGGATTGGTTTCCCATTTCGTTCATGTCGACCTTCTCTGACTGGGCAGATCTTGTGCACGGACCTGAGCACGAGTGGGGACAACTTTCCTGCGGTTGCCATCCGAATTGTGGCATTGGCATGGCGCTCATGATTGACAAGGAAACCAAGGAAGCCGTTCCCGTCACTGCCTTCCTGAAAGCCGATCAGCTCGCCAAGGACATCGCCAAGGTGAATGATGCTGCTCGTGGCAAGTTCCTTACCATCGTGGGTGCTTCGCTCGCATTGATTCGTAACTACGAGCCAGCAAAGGCCCCGACGCATTTCAGCATCTTCTCTCTACTTGAGAAATTTGATAAGTGCTTCGGAGCCACCGGCCGCAACTACGGCAAGGTCACGGCAGATCGTACGATCGATGACATCAAGAAGCGTCGTAACGATCGCTGGAACTTCTTGTTTATCGCTGGAATGTGGTTCCAGGATCTATTCAACTATGACTTCCGCCGTACGGAGCAGTGCATTATCCCGTACGCAACCCAGGAAGGCGAGATCAGCTTTTGCGCCTACAACACAGGCGTCGGCTGGCGCAACATTATTGAGAAGATGCACATGACTTCGACCTTGACAAAGTGGTATGAGGAGCATGGACGTCATGAAATCTTTGCGGGCGGCAAGAAGGTAGGCATCGAGAAGCAGGAGAAATATGATCTCGTCCTCAACGAGGAGCATGTAAATTCGGCGGCGAATGACACCTTCGAGAAATCTGGCATCGCTAAGAATGCGCGTGAAGAGAAAATTCGGACGCGCGATGCGAAGCTGAAGCAGGATGCGGAGAACGCTCGCATGTCCAAGCTATACCGCAAGGAAATCCTCAAGGAGCCTGAGCTCCCAGGTGGGTTCGTGGCACTTGGCGAAATCAAGGCTGCTGCGGTGCCAGTGCAACAGAAGGAAGAAGACTTGGTCGCCGGCGACTAGTTTTTCTGTACCAAAGTGCGAAGGGTCACCTGTAACGGGTGGCCCTTCCTGCGTCAGATTTGTGAGTTCCTTAAGTATGAGGTCGCGCTGGGAGTCTCTTCCACACGTCAAGCAATGCTGTCAGCTCGGTAGGTTCCCCGAAACAGTGCTGCCTCGGCTGCACGACGCCTCTGCAGCCCGCGGTTCGCCTCTCCGTTCACGTTGATCCACAACGCAAATTGATCAGCAGCCGCTTCGATGTCTCCGGCGTTCAAATAGCGGAGCAGGGTTGAACGAAGAAAGTTCCCACGCCCTGCGTTGAAACAGAAATCAACAAGAGCATCAAAATGCCGCTGCTCCAAGGCACGCAGGACCGCCGAGTTCACGCAATCAATGGCGCTTCGAAGGTCAGCACGTAACAAGACTTCCGCTTCCAGCGCTGTTACCGTTTGGTCTCGGCCGATATGCTGTCCTGTGTGCCCGTAGCCGATGGTCCAAATCCCCCCTGAGTCCTGGTACGCCTTCAGGCGGAGTCCTTCAAACCGTTTCGTCATAGCCAAACCGGCCTCACTATAGCGAAGACTTTGCATGGGAGCGCCTCCTCGAGCGCCGAGCGGGTTGCATCTGTGTAGGGGTTTGCGAATCAAATACAGAGGTCCGGCCGTCCGTCGTAAACTGGAGCGGCCACGATCTTCATCGGCCAGCGGCATAGTTCCGCGGGCCCATGCTGGGAACGCAAGACACGGAGCTCACGACCCTTGGCAGAAACGATTTACGATCTCGTCCTTATTGGCGGCGGCCCCGCAGGTTACACGTGTGCCATTCGCGCAGCGCAGCTTGGTCTTAAAGTTGCGTTGGTAGAAAAGACGGACAAACTAGGTGGCACTTGTCTGCACTGGGGCTGCATCCCGACAAAGAGCATGCTGTTCTCGGCGGAGATCTGGGATCACATAAAGCACGCCAGCAGCTACGGCATCGACAATGTCGAGCAGCCCCGGCTGAACTGGGCCACCGTCATCCAACGCAAGAACGACATCACGATCAAGCACACGAAGGGCTTGGACTTCTTAATGAAGAAGAACAAGATCACCGTAGTGCGAGGACACGGCCGGCTTATCGGTAAGCCGGCAGACGGAGTCTGGTCCGTCGAAGTCACGGATGAAGACAAAGCGGAGAACCGGGGCCTTGATCTCCAGGCTGAGGGCTATACGCAGCAGACAAAAACAACCGTGCAGGGCAAACGTATTGTGTTGGCGATGGGCTCTGAAGCGCGCATGCTGCCGGGCTACCAGGCAGACGACACGATCATGACGAATATGCAAATTCTCACGTTGCCGCAGATGCCAAAGTCGATGATCGTCATCGGCTCAGGGGCTGTCGGCGTTGAGTTCGCCTCGGTCATGAACAGCTTCGGGGCTGACGTAACCATACTCGAGGCACTTCCTCGCATTGTGCCGGTTGAGGATGAGGAAGTCTCCAAGGAGCTTGCCCGCCAGTACAAGAAGCGCGGCATCGAGATCAACACAGGCGTGAAGATCTCGACGATAGAAAAGATCAAAGAGGATCAGGCCGGTGCTCGCGTAACTTGGACCGACGCACAAGGCAAGGAGCAGACCAAGCAGGCGGACAAGGTCCTGATTGCAATTGGTCGGGTGCCTCGTACCTACGACGCAGGGCTCGATACTGTCGGGCTTGAACTCGAGCGCGGTTTCGTCAAAGTTAATGAGTGGATGGAGACGAGCATCCCGGGTCTCTTCGCCATTGGAGACATCGTTGGCGGTCTCCCACAACTGGCACACGTGGGGGCGATGGCGGGTATCGTGGTCGCGTCAAAGGCCGCTGGCAAATATGCAAGAGCTGTACGGAAGGATCGCGTCCCCGGCTGCACTTATTGTGATCCGCAGATTGGCTCCGTCGGCCTGACAGAGGCGCAAGCCAAGGAAAAGGGACACCAGGTAAAGGTTGGCAAGTTTCCCTTCGTAGGAAATTCCAAAGCGACGATTCTCGACGCACACGACGGCTTTGTGAAAGTCGTCGCAGATGCCAAGTACGGCGAGATCCTCGGCGTACACATCATCGGGCCATCAGCGACAGAACTCATTAGCGAGTGCGTCACGGCCATGGAGCTTGAAGCAACCGTGGAAGAGATGATGTTTACCATCCATGCTCATCCCACGTTGTATGAGGCCTTGCTAGATGGCTTCTCTTCCGTAGAAGGCATGGCGATCAACGTATAGACATCGCAGGATCCATTCAGGGCAAGGATATGCGGCGGTCTCGGCTCACTAGGCCGCACCACCTTATCTGCTTCCTGCCGTAGAAGAGGCACAAATGCCAGAGCAACGGCCCCCAGTCCCGCCATTTACGCATGACAGTGCCGTCCTCAAAGTGCGCAAGGCTGAGGACGCATGGAACTCCCGCGATCCTCTAACAGTCTCGCTCGCCTATACCGTCGACAGTCGATGGCGCAACCGACATAGCTTTCTCCAAGGGCGCGAGCAGATCGTCTCTTTCCTTACCGGCAAGTGGCGTCATGAGCTGGACTACCGTCTTATCAAGGAGCTGTGGGCATACACCGAAAACCGCATCGCGGTACGTTTCGCCTATGAGTGGCACAACAAGGCCGGAGCTTGGTACCGTTCTTACGGCAACGAGAATTGGGACTTCGACGAGAACGGGCTCATGCGCTCGCGACACGCAAGCATCAATGACCTCGCAATCCAGGATTCTGAACGTCTCTACTTCTGGCCGCTGGGCCGCCGCCCTGAAGACCACCCAGGTCTATCCGCACTTGGCCTTTGAAGACCTCGATGTACCTGCATATGCTCCATCTAGGCCGTGTTCCTTATCTGGAAGGCCTTCAGGCGATGCGCGATGTCGCCTCTGCGCGGTATGACAGGCGCGTGGGCGACACCCTCCTTCTGATGGAGCACTCTCCCGTCCTCACTCTTGGACGAAATGCCCACCGCGCAAACATCTTGGCTACGAACGAGATGCTCGGGCGAAAGGGAGTCGAGGTACACGAGACCAATCGCGGAGGAGACGTCACTTACCACGGCCCGGGCCAGCTTGTCGGCTACCCCATCTTCGACCTTCGTGGTGACCTTCCCGGCAAGCATGGTCCTCATCTCGGCCCCGTCGACTTCGTTCGGCTGATCGAAGAAGCGATCATCCACACTTGCAAAGACTTCGGTGTTCTCACGCAGCGCATTCCCAAACGCACAGGCGTCTGGACTTTCGCCGGTGGAAGCATCTTGGAGAAGAAGGTGGCTGCCATCGGCATCCATGTATCGCGAGCCATCACCACCCACGGCTTTGCCCTTAACGTCACCACAGACCTAAGAGACTTTGACTGGATTGTCCCTTGCGGAATCACAGATCGCCGGGTGACCTCATTGGAGGTCGAAGCTGCTTCCGAGGAGCCCGTCACATTGCACCGCGCCGCAGACGTTATCTCCCGAAACTTCGGCCGCCTCTTTCAGAGGCAGATCGTTGCAGTCAATGATTTGTCAGATCTCCTGTCACCTAAACCCCAGGAGTCTCTCTGACGTGGACTCTTCGCACTGCACAGCTCCCTTTCTGGCGCGTTCACCTGTGCGAGCTGCCCCAACCCATCCGACGACACCTCGTCTAATCGCTAACCGCCCGATGGGGGCAGCCATCCCACCTGCGGCGTCCGTATAATCTTCAGTTGCCAGGAAAAGTTTCAGCTCTCCGGAGAATGCCGCAACATGCCGACTGACGTTCTTATGCCCCAGATGGGCGAATCCATCACCGAAGGTACCCTCACGAAATGGCTCAAGAAGCCGGGCGACACGGTCGCACGCGACGAGCCTCTTTTTGAAATCTCGACCGACAAAGTCGACGCGGAAATACCCTCGCCCGTCGCTGGCACCTTGGGAGAAATCAAGGTGACTGAGGGATCCACGGTGGGTGTGAACACTATTGTCTGCACCGTCGCCGAGGGTAACGGCACTAAGGCTGGGGCCATACCGGCCCCGGAACCTGAAACTGCGGCGCAATCGCCCACAACGCAGGACACGGTCACTCCCTCAGCCGAGGCAACAGCCATCCGTGACACGGCTGCTCCGGCGCCTGCGGCGACGTCTCCCGACGCCGGTTCGGGCACCGAAGTCCTCATGCCGCAGATGGGGGAATCCATTACAGAGGGAACCCTCACCAAGTGGCTGAAGAAGATTGGTGACACAGTGCAGCGGGATGAGCCGATCTTCGAAATCTCGACCGACAAAGTCGATGCCGAGATCCCCTCTCCTATCGCCGGCACCCTGACCGAGATCAAGGTGACAGAGGGTGCCACAGTCACCGTAAACACTGTTGTAGCCGTCATCGGCGGCAACGCGGCTAAAGCACCCGCAAGCTCTCAGCCCACTGCTCCCGTTGCGCAACAGCCCTCGCAGACCGCCCCCGCAGCACCCGCAACTGCAACGGCATCCCAGGGCGAAGCTCCACGATCTTCTCCACTTGTTCGCAAGATCGCAGCAGAAAACAGCGTCGATCTTTCTGGCGTTGCCGGCACCGGTGCCTCCGGGCGGATCACCAAGCAGGACATCATGGGTCATCTTGAAGCCGAGCCGCAGACCTCTGCTAAGCCGGCTCAAACAGCAACGCAATTTCAGGGGCAAACAACCGCCTCCTCACAGCCTCCGGCAAACGCGGCGACAGCTCCTACCTACGCTCAGGCTCAATCTGCTGCTGCAACAACGGCGCCCGCAAAGGCCGCGGCTATCCCTACCCCGCAGCCCGGTGAGCTCGTACCCATGTCGAAGATGCGTGCCATCATCGCCAGACGCATGGTGGAGTCAAAGGCCACCAGCGCCCACGTCCACACCGTCTTCAAAGTCGACATGACGCGGATCGCTCGTCTGCGCGAAAAAGAAAAGACTAAGTACGAGCAGCGTAACGGCGTCAAGCTGACCTACATGCCGTTCATCACGCGCGCTACCGTGCAGGCGCTGCGCAAACACCCTATCGTCAACGCCGCTACCGAAGGCGATGCGATTCGCTACAACAAGCACATCAATATCGGCATCGCCGTAGCTCTCGAGTGGGGCCTCATCGTCCCCATTCTTAAACAGACCGAAGAGAAGAGCTTCCTTGGCGTCGCGCGCGGCATCGTTGACCTCGCCGAGCGCGCCCGCTCCAAGAAACTCGCACCCGATGACGTCGCCGGTGGCACCTTTACGCTTACAAACTCTGGCATCTTCGGCGAGCAATTCGGCACACCGATCATTGCGCAGCCGCAGTCTGCCATCCTCGGCATTGGCGGTCTAAACAAGGAGCCTGCGGTGATCACTGATAAGGAAGGCAATGAAAGCATCGCCATCCGCTTCATTCAGCGGTTCACACTCGGCTTCGACCACCGCATCATTGACGGCTCCGATGCTGGCAAGTTCATGACCGACTTCAAGAGCTACCTCGAGAACTGGTCAGAAGACATCGGCTAGTCAAAGCACTCCCATACAAACGGCAACTGCACCTCGCAGTTGCCGTTTTCTTTTATGCAGCCGTAGGCGCAACAGCTTGAAGTATCGCGTTCACCTCCGCGGTGATCGTGGTGATCGTCGCCGTCAGCTTCTGAGCAGTACCGGGGTCTTTAATCTGCGCCACGGCTTCCACCTGCGCCAGATCGTTATTGATCGCGTTCAGGTACGTCACCAGAGTCGGCGCGGGCCCTGCATCTTTCACGACCACAGCGGCTGCCGCCATCGCACTCTGCACCTTCTGAATCAGCGAGGTCACAAGCGGCGCCGCTTCGGGATCGGCAAGCGCAACTACGGTTTCCACCAGGGGAGCGACATAGGTCAGGGTCGCTGCCGCACTCGCTTCCCACCCTGGCGCATGGAGAAACAACTTCTTGAGCTCTGCCTTAACCTTGCTGAAGAAAGAGGTCTGCAGTGCAGCCCCTTGATTTGACGCTATCTGCATATTGCTCCTGTTTTTGTTACCAACTCCGTGGTGAGAAGGCCACATCGGCTATGCCGATCTCGCCTTCTCGTCATCCTTTGCTAAGGGTGGTTCACTCGTCGCTTGTTGCCCATCAACGCGTGCTGGTTCAGCATCCTGACTGAAGCCACTCACCACGGCCGTCAGCACACCGCAACCCACCTCGAACCAGTCTCTGGAGCTCATCGCTAAGCGGCCCGTCGCGTCAAAATGAATGCCACGCTCTGCCGCCAGCGCGAGGACACACAAGCCAATGGCAGTCGACTTCGGGCTGCGAGTTATCTGTGAAACATCGAATTTCGCCAAGCTCTCTCCTCGCCCTTTCGTCCTAGTGCTTGCGCAATACAAACACGATCAACTGCAGCAGCCCCAAAACCCCGCCAAACGCACCCGAGACTCCCTTCATGCGTTGCATGCCGCGCTCATGGCACTCCACCCGATGCTCCAGCGCATGCAGCCGTCCAGGCTGTCCGATCCCCATCAGCTGATGCATCTGCACCTTTAAGCCGCTCAAGTCCTCAAGGACCTTCTGCTCAAATTCCTTCATCAGTCACTCCTGTTCGCTTCCATCTGGAACGGGCCTCTTGTGACCGCGTTCGCTCCTGCTCGGCCGGCTAATCAACAGGCCAGTTCACAAAAAGGGCACTGGAAAACCTCGAGTACACCGGCGGTGTGCTGCCGTCATACATGCGCACATAGAAGTCTTCACTCTGGGCAGAACGCGGCAGGCTGAAGCTCCGCACCGGGCTGCGCAACACCAGATCCGGAGTGTCCACACCGGTCCCAAAAGCCCAATCCCGGCGGCGTACCTCGAATCCACCGCCCGCCGGGGCTGTCACACCCGCATCCACCTGGATGGCCGATGTCGACAACATCGTCAACGCAATCTGTTGCAGATTGTTCAGCGCCTGCTCTGCGCTGCTCTCGGCTACCGCCGGCAAAATCGCATCCTTCGCGATTGTGTCGCTCAGCGCCAGCCCAAGCCCATCGCCCCACTCCGTTGCCCAGTCATTCGCAAAGGCAACCTTGTACCGCAGCAGCTCAGGCACAGCATGGCTGTCTTCCACCGCAACACGTCGAACCAGCAATGAGAGGGAGTTCCCCGCACTCGTGATCGCAAGAACATCGCCCGGCCAAATGTCCTGAATTGGATTCACCAACGAGTAAGCCCCTGCCAGTGCCGCCGACCGCGCCGTGCCCATCGCCAGAATGGCCTGCGCAGCCGCCTCGCAATCCACACTGGATCGAGCAACAGGTGCGCTCACCTTGCCAAGCCAACGGCTTACTCCCGGCACCTGCACACCGGCACCTGCCGCGCTCTCCGCTTGCACGCTCCCGGCATCCGCCAAACGTGCCACCGAACGGCGTTCGGTTCTGTAGAAGACCGTGATGCGTTCGCCAGCAACTGGAATGCGGCCAGCAAAGAAAGTCACAATCCCTGGCGTACCTGCAGCCGATCCAAGATCGACCTTGCAATCCACGCCCTGCCCGGCAACTCCCATCAGCCGCGTCGTCTGCGAGCCATTGGGCAGGGTACTCACCACCCACAGGCTGCCCGGCCTCGTTACTTCGATCGATCCCACTGAACCTTGCAGACTGATCGAGTTCACCGCCGCAAACGTGCAGGCTGCCGCCGTCACCTGCACAGGAGAGGAAGCCTGGGCCGTGTCGAACAGCACCGTCGCAGGCGTGTTCGAGCTCACACCCTCATCCAGCACCTCAAACACCATCTGCATCGGAGCGTCGATGCCTCCCATCCCTCCAAACTCCTGCACGACGCCTTCGACCATGCAGTAGTACCGCTGCGGTATCCGCTGCATCTCCGGGCAGTACAGCCGCAGCCGCAACGTGTACTTATGCCCTGCAATCGGCGTGAAAACCGAACCTACCTCGGCCCCGTTCATCACCGGGACAAGCACGGTCACGCCGCCAGTGGTGCTCACACTCTGCCTCACCCGAAACCCGGCAAAGCAGTTGGTCAGCGTAACGGCCCCGTTATAGAACCCCGCCAGCTCACCGCTCGAAGCCGCTCCGAAAGTCACCCCTCCCAGCTCCGTAAGCAGGCAGCCAGCCATCTCCACGGCATTGATCGCCTGCAGCGTAGTCTGGCCATCGAAGCCATTACCTCCGCTCATCGTCAAGCCTAGGGAAGACAGCCGCAAAGTATTGCCTGCGTCACTCAGGCCCCATTGCGAGCTATCGATGACCGCCTCATCAAAGCTGTCCCGCAGCAGCGTCCGATTCGTGCCACGAAATGCTGCCTTGGATAAGACAAATTCCGTCGTCGAGCCGTCTCCCTGGAAGATCTCCTGCACATACGCCGCCGGCTCCTCGGCACCCGATACAGTCACATCATTCGCCAGTTCACGAGCATGGGCTGTACTAAGCTCTGGAAGATTCAGCGTTCCATCCGCATCGGTAAAGCTATGGGTCACCGCGCCGGCATTCGTCAGCGATACCGTTCCATTCAGCACACGGTAGCTCGCGTACGTCGCGTTCGCCGCTGCCGCTGCGTTGGTACTCCATCCCGCAGCCGGCTGAACTGCATAGGCTCCCAGCGCGCGCGGGTTACCCGAAGCCAACACAGAAATACTTGTGTTGACCGTGCCCTGCGCCGCCTGCGTGAGCTGCCCCACAATCCCTGTGCTGTTTACACCCAGCGCCAAACCATCTGTTGCACTGCTTGCCCCGGATCCTTGTTTATCCAGCAACCACTCATCGCTCAGGGCCGTCAGGCGCGTACGGTACACAGGCCCGGCGGCACCATCACCTGCATACACAGATACCGGCTCCACGGCCAGGTATCCCGTGAAGAGCAAAGCACCGGAGTCGGCCGTCACCACCACGCGCCCGCGTCGTGCCGGTGCGGGTAGCCCATGCAGGCCCACCACGATCTCTGCCGTGCATCGCGAGAGCGCATTCAGCGTGCGCTCGATCCTGATTGGCCCCTCAAGCGCGACCGCGCCCGTGTAGTCAACCGCTCCACGTCCATCTTCATTGTCGATCGTGATCCGCACTCACCCTCCGCCCTTCTCTAAGTCTGGTCTCTGTGTCTTCCTTCAGTTCGACAGATAGCTTCGGAAGCAAAGCACACGTTCCCCATCCACCGCGTCGGTTACAGGCAGAGCGCGAAACGCACCCTTCAACCGCATCTCGGTACATCCACCCGCGCCCTTGCTCACCTGTTCCGCAATGCCTGCCATTGCCTGCAACCGCGGGTAATGCCACAGGGCTCTCTCTCCCTGCTGTCCTTCCCCGACAAACACAGCCGACCACTCCTGAAAGAAGCTCGAGCCTTCACGATCGCAAAAGCCAAGCACCTTGCTGACCTTCATGCCACTGGCAGGCGCCCCGGCCAGCAAGGGTTCTTCCAGGCTCAGCACGCCATCGGCAATGGCGTTCACGCGGCCCACGTTCAACGTCACGCGGCGTACGTAGTCCACGTCCGTCAGGGCAGTCCGCACATAGGCTCCACTCACGCCGCTGCCAACATAACCTGTCGTTCCAGGGAGGTAGTCCACGTCCACAGCAACGAGATCACCCACGCTGAAAGCAGCGGCATCGGCTGCTATCAAATGCAGGGCACTTGCAGTCGACCCTGCCTGAAGACCCACTGCAGCAAAAGCAACGCCTCCGGAACCTGCAGCACTGGCCCCGCTCTGTGCTGCCAGCAGGTTCATCTGCTGTGTGCCGGCAGCCAGGGACATCTGCAGCTTGCCCCAGCTTGCAAAGCAGAACATCACCCTTGCTTCCAGATCGCTGCGCACCTGCATCTGCGTAGTCGCTGGTGCCCCTGCTCGTACGGGTGAGATCACCGTCTCACTCACGCGCTCAAAGTCAGAGATCCACCCCAGGTCCACCCAGGGCGCCGGTGGTGCATCGACAGGAAACAATCCGTCCCGCGCCGGGTCAAAGATCGTCGCCTGTTGCGCCACGCGATCCACCGGCGCAAAGTACGCTCGCAGGCGTCTTACGGTGGGCGTCATCACATCGGTCGTCATCACAGCTCCCCCGTCTCTTGAAAGCTCATCACCTGCACCTTGGCGACCCGCGTCAGGCGATCCGCCTCCACCTTGGCCGGCTCAAACATCACGTCACTCCACCAGATCCTGCTCTGCAGCACGAGGGGGCTTCCACCTTGTGCAAGCGCGGCATAAGATCTCTTGGCTGCGTTCTGCGGATAGGTGCGCGATACGCTCAGCAACTCGGCATCCATGGCGCCCAGCGTTCGTCCACGGTCCAGGCTGCCATTCCACGGGTTACCCGCAGTGGCATAGCTGATCTCACAGCTCAGCACAACGAGCGGCAGCTCACCCTCCCCCCCAACCGTCGCCCCCGTCCATCGCAGATGAAAGCACTCTCCCTCGGCGGCCACGTTGGCCGTCTCATTCTCATCAACAACCACGGCAGGCCTCGTAACGCCGCGCACAACCATCGTGCGTTCGGGATTCACGCTCGCAAGTCGATCCCGCATCACCTCATAAAACGAATCCTTTGCGTTCTGCACGCCCCACACCCTTTCACCTGTCACAATCGCGCAAGCTCACCCCGCACCCACCCCACCCATATGGCACCCAGCGCATCGGGCGTTGCTACGCCCAGGTCGGAGCCTGCAGGGTCAGTCGGTAAGCACAGGGCGCGCCAGCGACAACCAACGCTTCGCTTCCGGTGATGGCATACAGCACACCTGCCACCGCAACGCCCACGGCGCTCTGGAATAGGCTCTCCGCAGAGGTCACCTCCTGCGATCCCATGGGGGCCGCCACACATCCGGCTCCCACCAGCAGGCTGTCCACCTTCCCCAGCCGGCGCCACACCGCCGGGCCCAGTGGCAGGTCCTGGAACTGTGGTGTCCCCAAACCCAATTGCTCTGCATCGGCTCCGCTTACCGCCAGTCCAGGCAGGCGGAGCGACACCTCGAAACCACCGTTGGTGCACAACGCTGCAAGTGCCGCCCGCACCGCACCCTCGCTCGATATCGTTGCCATGGCTAGCCCATCCTCTCGGCAACAAACGGCCGCAGCAGCGCCTTCACCTGGCTGTCCAGCAGCGAATCGCTGAAGTACTCCGTTTGCAGTGTGTCCAGCTTGCTCGACTTCACATTCAGCGCTGGGATCGCCTGTGCATTCTTCACAATCTGTGCGCACGCAAAGCGAATCGCATCCGGCACCGCCGTCATTCCAGCGCTGTACGTCACTTCGATCTCGCTGTACTGCAAGCCCAGCAGATTGAACGGAAGCTGCACCTCTCCGCTTGTCGCATCGAAAAGCACCGTCGCCGGGTCCAGGGTCACCCATTGCCCCGGTATGCCAAACGCAAGCGCGTACTCCAGCAAACCACCCAGGGCGCGATCGGCGCATCGCGCATAACGCGCCTGCACCGCCGTTAACGCAATGGCAGGTCCATACGTCAACTGCACCGTACCCTGTTGCCGATTGATTCGTAAACGCTCTGTATAGCTCGTGCTCAGCAGAGACGTCCTGCGGCAGTGAGCCTCGATCATCGCGGATGCCGCGGCAACCCACGCATCCGATGTCTCCGCGCTCAGGCCGTACGCCACATACTCCGACGGCTCCAGATAGGCCATCCATTCCTCCCGCTTCAAGTCCTGTCTCTTGGGGCATCACACCCGCTACCTGCGCCACGCAAACAACGGGTGCCTCGGTACACCGGGGCACCCGCGCCGCGCTTACGACTAGCGGTTTACAAGCACCTGGTAGTGCGCATAGTTCGCGCCCTTCACCACCACGCCGCCGAACTTCACCACCACATACTGCGAAGCCAGCGACCCAGGTACACCCAGCTGGAACACACGCGGGCTCGCATCACCCAGCCAGTGATACTCGATCAGGTCTTCGGTCACGATGTACGCGGGCAGCACCGCAGACCCGGTACCGGGAGTGCCGGTGTAGGGAAGCGTCCACTCCGGGATCAGCGGAATGTCACCCGCCTGGGTCGACAGTGTCTTCACAGTCAGGCCGCCTTCAATGGCCTTCGTGCTCAGCACCACGTTGTAAGCCGTCTTCATCTCGCGATCGATCAGATCCAGCAGCACCGGATTGGCATAGATCGCCGTCGGTCGTACACCGAAGCTTGAATTCGAAAGCATCTGCGCAATGGTCGACTTCAACCCATCCACGATGCTCTCGTTGGTCGCAATCGTCGTCGAGTTCCCGCCCGCGGCAATCTGTGCCGTAGCGCCGAAATACTGCGCCGTCGTCGGCGAGCTCAGGCTGGTATCCGTTCCATTCCACAGCGCAATGTCATGCGTCCGCAGAACACCGTCCACGGTGTCGGCCAGATCCTTCGCCTGCAGGTACGCAAACTGGCTCTGCTGCTTGCCCAGCTCCAGGTCGAACAGGTTGTAATTGATCTGCGAGACCAGCGCCTTCAGGGGCACCGAACGCTCCACGCGTGTCGGGCTCACCACCGGGGGCACAAGGTTGCGCGGATCCATAAAGCCCGCAGAGGCAGCCGGCGAAGGAATCGCCGTCTCCTCAAAGAAGCGCGACGGATGGCCCGTGGCCGGAACCTGCTTGATCCGCTGACCAAACGGCCCGCGGCGGCGAACCAGGTCGAGAATCTCGCTCTGGTACATGGGTACTTCGATCGCGCCGGGTCCGATGTAATCTGCAGTCGCATTGATGTCCGTAAACTTCGTGTTCATTCCGTCTCCTGTACTTCCGTGCAAAGCAAAAGGCGCAGCCTTGGCTGCGCCTCTGCAATCCTGTTTGGCTCACCCATCAATGGATAGCCCTGCTCATCGGGGCCAAGCACCCCGATAACATCTGTCTGCTTAGCCCAGCAGGCCGGCGCGCAGCATCTCGCCCTTCACCGCAAAGCGCTGCTCAATGGACAGCGAGGCCAGCGCACTATCCAGCGAGCTCGCGTCAAAGCGCCCCGACTCCAAACCTTCCAAAGCCCCCGCAGAGATACCCTGCTTGGCCAGCGTGGTCACCATGCCGACCGCTGCAGTCTTCCGCCCTGTCGGAACTGCCGCAGCCGCGGCAGTCAGCTCCGCAATCCTGCTCTGGGCCTCGGCCAGCTTCGCTTCACTGGCCTCCAGCCGCAGCGCAAGCTCCGTCTCACGCTGTCCTTCCACGGTCGCCACAATCCGCTCCACACGCTGATCCGCCTCGGCAGACAAAGACATCTCACGCTCGCTCAACCTCTCCGCAGCTGCTTCCAAAGCTGAAACCGCAGCACTCACACGTTCCAAAAAGTCTTCCACCAGTACCCACCTTTCAAACCGCAGCAACGCACAACTTTTAAACTCAGAACGGAACGGACACTCTTCACCAACAAATCACGCGAAGATCACTGCCCTTACCCCTACCGCGCCTTCCCATTGCAGCGCCGCACCCGGAACGACGTCCCGCGATACGCAGCCTTGTCCCGCAGCAGGATCGCCGCCCCGGTAAACGTCGCGCGGGTCACCGTCCACACCTGCGCCTTCACATCCGCAACATGCGCATCGGCCAACTCGTAACTCATGCCCATCGCACAGGCACTAGCGCTGGCCCCGGCCGCGATCTTCGCTTCCATCTCCGGGAAGTCCCGCGCATACAGGTAGCCCTTTACCTGCAGGCGCTGTCCCTGCAGCTCAGCCGAGGTAATCACGCCGCACTTCTGCCGCGCATCATGCCCGTCCCACCCATCCTTGAAGTCCACCGCCATCCCCAGCAAACTCGGCAACGCCGCCTCCGCCGCCGCACGCGTCAGCACCACCCTGTGCCCCCGTGCGCCGCTGGGAGCCTTGTCGCTGGGCACATCAACCAGCGTCAGGCATCCCTCAAACGGCAGCCGGTTCGGATGTCCCGCCACCTCCGGCATCTCCACCGCCATCGCCCGCATCGTGCGCCCTTGCGAACGCGCACCCCTCGCTCTGTCCAGCCCCGCCACTCTCTCCAAAAACCCTCCGCGCCATCTCTGTAGTTCTTCCTGTCATCCCGCAGGGATCCGCTTCTCACCGCCGCGCCACTACACCTCGCTGCTCCGTGGTGGCAGCCCCCGCATGGTCCGCACCTCATCCACGCTCAACACTCCCGCCCCCAACAACTGCATCTGTATGCTGACCTCGGTCGCCTCATCCCGACTCTCCAGGTCACTCCACACAAACCGCAGATCCTTCCATCCCATCGCCTTCGCAATGACATCGCGCGTTATCGCATCGGCCACCAGCTTCGCCAGCGGCACCACGGCGTTCTGAAACGCCTCATCGGCCAGCTCCTGCGCCGTCGACCGGTTCACGTCATGCGTGACGCCCAGCAACATCGGCGGCAGGTCGAACGCATTCGCAATCATCGTCAGCAGAAACTGCTGCCATTCCAGCCGCAACTCCGCATCAGAACCCTGCGCCAGCCGAATCACCTGTGGCGGCTCCTCCGAGCTCAGCACCGGCACATGTCCCGATCCCTCCACCTCGTCCTGCCACCACCGCGAAAGCCGTTCATGCTGCTCCGGCGTCCGATCCTTCAGCCACAGCGCATACGGCACCGTCCCACTCGAGGCCATCCGGCTCGCATACATCTGCGCGCTCAGAAATCCATTAATTGCCTCAAACGCAACCTCCATCTTGCCCAGCCCAAAGATCGTGTGCGACCGCGGATTCAACCGCAGGTACAGCAGCTCCCGATCCAGCAGCGGCAGCCGTCCCTCCGCGCCGGGCTTGCCCGTCACCTGCGCATACCGCGGCGTCTCGGGGTCACCATCCCACGTGGGATTCACCTGGATCGTCGCTCCATCCACCGGGTACAATCGCACCGGCGTATCCCCGTCGCCCAGCTCCACCTCGATCGCACCAAAGCCCGCCACCAGCGCGTCCTCAATCACCGGTTCAATCAGCGTCCGAAAGCTGTCCGATTCATTGGGCAGGGCAAACGCCGCCGTCAACCGCCCCGCCCGCGCCGCCCTCTCTCCCATCTCATCAACTCCCGCACCCGGCCGCGCCTCGATGCGCCATTCCATGCACGCAATTCGGTCCTTGATGCAGTTGATCGCCCGTCGCGCCGGCGGCGTCTCGGCCAGCCGCCGCAGGTTCGCCGCGGTAGGCTTTGGCAGCATGTTGGTCGCACCCCCCGACCGGTACGGCATAAACACACTACCCGGTCCCAGCACCGCCGGCGTCGCCACCGTCTTGCGCTCCCCCACGCTCTCCGCGGCCGCCGCACTCATCCCATCCACTCCAGCCACCCGATCCCACAAGCGCCCCACCGTCGCACCCAATCCCATCCCACTCTCCCTTCCGCGACATGGTGCCGCGCACAACAAAAAAGGCGCAGCCCCAAGGCCACGCCTACACCAGCAACTCCGCACCAACCCACTATCTATTCACTACTCACTCCAACTCCTCACACCCGCAAATCCCGCCGCGCCACCTCAGCCACCCTACCCATATCCGCAACCGTCAGCACCCGCAGCCCCGCACTCTCCATGGCACCCACCCCAAACCCATACAAGTCGCCATCGCTCACTGTCGACACCGGCTCCACAACCGCCGTCAACTCCAGGTCGATCCCCTCCACCCGCAACACACCCTCACGCAGCCCGCTCATCGAGTACGCCAGGCCCTTCGCCAGCTCCGCATCCGTCTCCAGCGACACCGCATGAAACATCCGCACCACGCCGTTCCTGTACCCGCAGTCCAGCTTCAGCGGATCGCCTTGTCGCGTGTACTCGCTCGCCGCCACCCGCTTGCGCAGCAGCTCCCATACCCCGGCCCGTGCGAACTCATCCCGCATCCGGTTCGCAATCGCCGTCCGTCCACTCACCCGGCGCGCCCGTCCGCTTGCCTTCAGCGGCTCCACGTACATGCGCAGCAACAGCTCCATCTCTGCCGGCAGACTCTCCGCCAGGGTGCCCTGCATCGCCGTCATCTGCACGCTGTTGCTCAGCGAGTCGCCGAGCACCTCCAGCACCGGCTTGCCCTGCACTATCTCCCCCACGCCGCCCGGCAACCTCTCCGAGATCTCGCTCTCCAGAGACTCCAGCATGTCCGTATCCGCATCTGGATGCAGGCACCGCACCCGGCTCCAGTCGCGCGTAAACCGCACCGTCGCTGCGCCTTCCACGGCCCGCAGCACCACGCCAATATTGGCGAACTCGCCCTTCACCGGGTCCGGGACATACCGGATCAGCGCAAACTCACACGGCATCCGCTCCATCCCCACCCCCTACATCACCAGTTTGGACGCATCCCGCATCCCATCCCACAACTTTGGCACGGCAATGTTCGCCCCGGTGTTCCATTTTGGGAAAGGCTCTCGCCCGGAATCGCGAAATGCCGCAATCAACTCTCTGAGGATGCCGCGTCGCTCCAGCAGTTGCTGCAGCAACCTCTCCAGCGCCCCCGGATCGCCGCCGTACCATCCCGGCGGTACCTCCTCCGCGATGGAACCTAGCGTCTCTCCCCGAAAACTTTCCACCCGGCTCAGCCACGGTTCAAAGCTTTCCCATCCCGTCACGCCCGCATACACCAGGTTGCGCGGGAACACACCCCGCAGCGGGCTGTCCGGAAAGCTCCATTCCCCCGCATTGAAACAAAATCCCTGGTCAATAAACGTCGCGCGATACTTCCGCTCACGCGCCTTGCGTTCAAACACCGCTTGCCGCCCGTTGCAGTTGCCCGTCCACTTGTCCACGACCAGCATGCCCGCAAACTCGCCTAGGTTGCGCACATCGCTTAGCTGCGGCTCCGGCAGGTAATCCACTACCTGTCCCGGCATCAACCCACCCACAAAGCGGCTGCCAAACTGCAGCCCCGCCTCGCAGCGAGTTCGCACGCCGCGGCCCAGATCAAGCTGCATCTCCGGGCTGTTCGCGGCGAGCCACTCGCTCACTTCCACCACATCGCTCTTCGGCACCGTCAGTCCAACGGCCTCGGCAATCCGCGTCGCCAGCAGCTCGTTCGCCAGCACCCGTTCACCCTGCGGATTGTTGCGAAACTTCACAACCCACAACGCCCCGTCGGCCCCCAGCATCAACTGACTTTGCGCCCCGCCGCGCATTCTCCGGATCGCCTGCACCGCCAGAACCGCCAACGTTTGCTCCTAAGAACTACCCTACCAAAACCACCATGAATTACACGCAACTCCCCACGCACAAAAATCCGTTGCGTACCTCCGCACCCTTCGCGTCAGCTGTTGCCGTATCCAGCAGTACCAACCCGCCCCAGCTCCTCGGCCCGGACTGCCTGCCCCACCGCCATCGCCATCACCAGGTCATCATGCGCCCCGGCCGCCGCCCCGGCATGCCCGCGCTCATCCGACACAAACGTCCTGCACTCCCCCAGCAACCGCGTGCTGAAGAACCGCTCCGGCGTCTCCGCCAACAGCACCCCCAGCCGCCCCACCATCTCCGGCTTGCTCGCCGCCGAGGTCAACCACCCCGCCTGCCCACCCTGCCGATACAGCCGCACCTCCGGCTGCATCTCCAGCAGCGCCAGCACCGCCGCTCCATGGTTGTTGCGCTCCACGGCCACCAGCGCGTCCCCGTACACCTGCGCCATATCTACGCACACCTCGGCCAGCGCCGCCGGCCGCAGCCGCTCCTGCAGCTCCGCGCACTGCATCCCCGTCAGCAGGTCCAGCACCTGCACAGCCGCGAAATCCCCCTCCGCCCCGCCGCCCGCCGTATCCACCGCCAGCACGTAGCGCCGCCCGGCCACTGGGGGCAGCCACTCCAGCAACGCCCCGTTCCTGCGCCTGGTCGCGGGCTCCGCAACCTCCCGCAATCTCCCTTCAATCGGCCCCAGCTCAAAGCACGGGGACCCCGTCGCACGGAAACACGTCTCTGCCTCCTCCGCAAACTCCTGCGACCGCAGCGGCCCATAGCCCTTCTCCAGCCCCCGCCGAAACCCGATCTGCGCCGGGCTCAACCCATGCCGCTGCACCAGGCTCTGCTCCTCCTCCGTCATCTCCCCTTTGCCCACGCGCGATCCCACGTATGTCGGCTCCAGCCACCAAGGCAGAAAATGCCGCACCACACGGCTCTCCCGGACACCCTCAGACGGCTCAGCCCCGGGCGATACTGCCGCCTGCCACTCCTCGTAGAACGCCCCATACGCTCCGGTCGGCGTACTCTCCAGCACCATCTCGCCGTCGGGCGCCAGCGCCGCGCGCAACCCGGCCAGCGTCGCTCGCGCATCCCCCGCCCATCGGCTCACCTCGCTGCAATGCAGGTTTTGCAGGCTCAAACCGCGGCCCGCGTTGGCATCCGCCGCGCTCGCCACGCGGAACTCACTCCCGGTCTCCGCAAACACCATCTCCCCGGCATTGGCCCGCTGCAGCCGGAACTCCCCGTCCCGCACATCATCCGGCAGCATCTCCCACATCCGCCGCACGATCCCGAACAGCGTCTCCGCCGCCTCGCGGTTATGCGCCACCAGCAGCGTCGTGCCGCCCGCACACAGCGCCGTCCGCAAGAAGAACCGCCCCGCCACCCACGTCGTCATACCCATCTGCCGAGCCTTCAACACGATGTTCTGTCGCCCGCGGTCCCGCTCAAATCGCCGCTGCGCCTCGTTCGCCCGCAACGGCCGCAACCGTCCGTCCTTGGTCCGGATGCACAGCATCTTCTCCGCCAGCCGCAGCCCGTCCTCCGGCCCACCCATATGCCGGCCCAGTGTCTCCAATAAAGCAACCGTGCTCTTCCGCTTTCCCAATGCCCGTTCCCCGGGGCCGCAACCGACCCGTAACCTCAATGACCTCTTCAAGTGAAGGCATCACCCCACAAAAGCGCAGGCGTCCGTCTCCCGGACGAACGCCCGCACTCGCTCAGCCTCTAGTTCCGCGCGACGCACGTATACCCAAATGTCATCGCACCACCAGGAGCCGTCCCCACACTCACGCTCAAACCGGAGGCCGTCACCTGCGCGGCATAGCCACCCAGCGCCTGCACCGTCGCCGGCGCAGCATTCTGTGGTTGCACCATGCAAACCGGCGCCGAGCTATAGCCTCCGCTAAAGCCGTAGCTCGCCGAGCTTGTGCTCCCACCCGCAACCTGCAGCACGCCCACCAGGTCACTGTTTGCCGCCACGCCAGAAGCCAGCTTCGCCGCCGTAATCTTCGACGTTGCAAGCCCATTCGCACTCATCACGCCATCATTGGCAGACGCCGTCCGCAGGATGAACGCTCCGCCCGCCGGCACATCCAGGTACAGGTTCGGATCCCCGTTGCCTCCACCGATAAACCCAATCCGCGATCCATCCGTGTTGTTGCCATTCAGCGTAAAGTTGCTGTACCCCGCACTACCGCCCGCCGCGATCTGCGCGTTGCCATTCGACCCCGTCTGCAACGACGACGCCTGGATGTTCCCCGCCGTAAACGCCGTCGGCGAAAACGAGTAAGTCGTCCCCCCCAGCAGCCACGTCGCCGTGCTGTTCTGCGGCGAGTAATTCAGGAAGTCCTCCACCCCGCCATTGCGATCCATCGCAAACAGCGCATACCCTGAGTCCCACCGGCTGCAGCTGTTCAGGTTGCAATGCACCCGCAACACGGCATCCGTACCCGCATCCACCTCCAGCGAGTTCTGCCACGGCCCTGACGCCACATACGCCGAGTACGGCACCTGGTGTGTCCCACCCGCACCCACGTAGCTGCTCGCAGGCACCCCATTCGTCACAGCCCATCCACGCGCCCCCGGCCCCATCTGCCCCTGGAAGAACTTGCCCGATTGCGCATAGCCCACCGGCCGCGGTACATACTGCGTGATGTACTCGAGGTCCGGATACGTCGACTGCTGATAGTAGTGCGGCTCCTCCACCGCATCACCACTCGCCCACGCCACCGTGTTCGCCGCCAAGGTAAACATCCCGTCCACGCTCGCCGTAGCAGGGTTGTACACGCTTAATACCTCGGCCATCGGGTACAGCGCATAGCCGCCGTTCGCAAAGCTCACCGTGCCGCCCGCACTGCTCCCATTGGCTCCATTTGCCGTGTACGTCATCGTCGAGGCACTCAGCGTCGTCACCGGATACGTGCCGTTATAGCTCGCATCCGCCATCCCGCTCACCGTAACGCTCAGCCCGTTCAGGTCATACGCCAGGTTCTGGTTCAGGCTCAGCGTCACTACATTGCCGCTGCGCGTAGCGCTGGCGACGCCTGCCGCCACCGTCAGAAATCCACTCGTACTCGCGCCGCCGCTATAGCCCGCCACCGGTGTCAGCGACGGCGCGTAATACAACTGCCCCGCCGTGGGTGAGCCCACTACCGGAAAGATCTGCCGTATCGTCGATGACCCCAGCACCTGCGTATCGGCCGTCTGCTCCAGCCCATACCCGCACAGGCCGCCCACGGCAACAATCGCTCCACTCTTGTGCACCTTGTTCAGCGTCAGCTGCAGATGCGTCCCATCCACCACGCTGTACTTCGCCGTCTCAAAGCTCGGAAACGATCCCTGGTCCGCAACACACGCCACACCACTCACCGCGGGCAGCGCCGCGGTACTCGTCGCATACCCGCTGGGCAGCCCACTGGTCGCAATTGCCAGGTTCACCGTTCCCGGTGCCAGATTGCCGGCCTGCGACGTCGCCGCCGCCGCTGTCACCAGCTGCGTGCTCACCGGAAAGTTCGTCCCACTGAACGTCACAATCGGCAGATAGTCCGCACCCATCCCCGTAATCGCACCAGCCGAGATCACCTTGCTCGGGCTCTTGTCCATCAGAAAGCGTCCATCGCCCTGCGTCCCGCCATTGGCCGTCGGATTTACGGCCACACTCGTAGCCCCGCTCGTGCATCCGCTGCCACACGTTCCCTGAAACACCCGCGGATCCTCCGTCAGCTGCAGGTCAAACGGGTGCGCCCCCTCATCCGCCTCATCCCGGTACCCGCCCGAGCTCCGGATAAACTGCCCACCCGCCAGGCAATCGCCCACCGCATAGCAGTTCACCTCAGA
>CAXTVC010000020.1:41035-46849 GCA_964247615.1 uncultured Acidobacteriaceae bacterium | reverse complement strand
GCATCACCGCCACGCGCCTAACCCCCAGCGCCAGGCTGACATGCTGACGAAGAAGCTGAACCTTACACCGGACCAGTCTGCCAAGGTCGAACCAATTCTTGCGGACCATGATCAGAAGATGCAGGCCCTGATGGCAAACACGCAGCTTGCGCCCGCGGATCGTCATCAGCAGATGAAAGCCATCAACCAGGACACCGAGGGACAGATGGCGGGCGTGCTGACGCCTGACCAGCTGACGCAGTTGAAGGCCATGCATCACCATGACCATGGTCACCACGGCCAGGAGAATGAGCCCACCCAGAACGGCCAGTCACCTTCGTAAGCTGGTGTATGTGCCCTAAGAGGCCGGAGCGAGAGCTCCGGCCTCTTTGCGTTGGTGTCTCGGGAGCAGAGATGGCGCGGCCGCGAACTTGCCAGGCGGGCGCATCAGCCCGGATACCCGGTTTTCCTCGGAACCTTTCGTACACTAGGCCGATGGATAAGTTCGTGGTCCGTGGTGGCAATCCGCTGCTCGGCACAATCAAAGTCTCCGGCGCGAAGAACTCTGCGCTTCCCTGCATGGCCGCGGCCATTCTCACCGAGGAAGAGGTCATCCTCGAGAACATACCGCAGGTGCGCGATATCGAGACCGAGCGCAAGCTGCTCGAATCCATGGGTGCCGAAGTCGAGCTTGGCTATGGCCGCGCCCAGCATCGCACCTCGATCAAGTGTGCCGTGCTGTCGGATCCGGTGGCCAAGTACGAGATTGTGAAGACCATGCGCGCCAGTTCGCTGGTGCTTGGACCGCTGATTGCACGCACCGGCATTGCGCGTGTAGCCATGCCGGGTGGTTGCGCCATTGGGGGCCGTCCGATCGACCTGCACATCAAGGGCCTGGAGGCCATGGGGGCCACAATCACGCAGGAGCATGGCTACCTGGAGGCTCGTACGGACCGGCTGAAGGGCGCGCACATTGTCTTCGACAAAATCACGGTCACCGGTACCGAAGATCTGTTGATGGCCGCCACGCTGGCAGACGGCGAGACACTCTTTGAGAACTGCGCCCGCGAGCCCGAGGTGACGGACCTCGCCGCGCTGCTGAATGCGATGGGCGCACAGATTGAAGGCGCGGGCACGTCGACCATCAAGGTGAAGGGCGTCAGCAAGCTGCATGGTGCGAAATACCGTATCAACCCGGACCGCATTGAGGCTGGCACGTTCCTGATTGCCGCTGCGATTACGGGCGGCGACCTGAACGTGGACTGCTGCAACCCGAAGCACCTAGGATCGCTGCTGGGCAAGATGGAACAGGCAGGCGTGAAGCTGGAGATCGGGCAGGACAATGTCCGCGTGCACTCGGGCGGCAAGCTGGTCGCAGTAGATATGAGCACGGAGGAGTACCCGGGCTTCCCGACGGACATGCAGGCCCAGTTCATGGCCCTGATGACGCAGGCCGAAGGCACCAGCAACATCACGGAAAACATCTTCGAGAACCGCTTCATGCACGTCAGTGAGCTGAATCGTATGGGCGCCAACGTCAGCGTGCACGGGCGGACGGCAACGGTTCGTGGCGGTACACCGCTGCAGTCGGCTGCGGTGATGTGTTCGGATCTGCGTGCGTCGGCTGCGTTGGTGCTGGGTGCGCTGGTGGCGGACGGTGAGAGCATTCTGGATCGCGTCTACCATATCGACCGGGGATATGAACGTATCGAAGAGAAGCTGCGCAACGTGGGCGCGCAGATTCGGCGTTTGGGGGATGTCTTTGGCAAGAAGTAGTTGCGCGGCGGGCGGCACCGGCGCAAGATGAACGCAAGAGCATCCCATGGCAACAACACCTGCGCTGCTGACCATCGAGGAATATCTACATACCAGCTATAAGCCGGATGCGGATTTTGTTGAGGGTGAGATCGAGGAGAGAAATCTGGGAGAGTTTGAGCACGCGCGCCTGCAATTCAAGGGTGCGGCCTTCTTTGACGGCCGGGAAAAGCTCTGGGCTATTCAAGGCGTCATCGACCAGCGCGTTCGTGTGAGCCGCACTCGCGTGCGCATCTGTGACCTAGCCATTCTGCGTGGCGACGCCCCGCGGGAAAAAGTCACGGAAACACCGCCGTTGATCTGCATTGAGATTCTCTCGCCGGAGGATCGACTCGCCCGCGCGCAGCTTGTTCTCAGCGACTACCTGGCCATGGGCGTCCAAAACGTTTGGCTGATCGATCCCCTGCGACGCTCCGCGCACACCTTTGACGGGAACGGCCTGCACCATGCGGACCCGACGCGCCTGACGGTGGCTGGTACCCCGATCCACCTTGATCTGACGGACGCTTTCGCTGCCCTCGACTAGATCCTTGTCGCGAGCCTGCTGCAGGGTGTGCAACCTATAATGAGGGCATGCGGTTTCGTTCGAAGCTCCCCGCCCCTCTCCTGCTTTTTGCGGCTGTCTTCGCCTCCGCTCCTCTTGTCGTGGCCCAGGATCAAGCGCTGACGCCGGGCCGTGTCGTGCTGGTGCTGCCGTTTGAGAACCGCTCCGGCAACCCTTCCCTTAACTGGATTGGTGACTCCTTTCCGGACACCCTGGATCGTCGTCTGAACACGTCCGGCTTCCTGACCATCTCGCATGACGACCGAGCCTATGCGTATGACCACCTTGGCTTGCCGAAAGACTTTCGACCTTCGCGCGCCACCACGATCCAAATCGCGCGCCAGCTGGACGCCAACTACGTGGTGCTGGGAACCTATACAGTCACAAACAACCACATCTCCGTGCAGGCCAGGGCGTTGTCGATCGATACGCTGCGACTCACGCAAGGGGTGGAAGACAGTGCCGATTTGCCGCGCCTCTTTGACGCCCAGAATGCGGTGGCATGGAAGCTGGCACGGGCCATCGACCCCAGATTCAGCGTGGCCGAAAGCACCTTCATCGCCGCGCCGGGCGCTGTCCCGCTGCCTGCGTTTGAGGACTATATCCGCGGCACGGATGCCACCTCGTCAGCCGAGCGGTTACAAAAGCTGAAGGATGCGGTGAATGTGTCGCCAGAGTACGCCGCAGCCCTGCTGGCGCTGGGCAAGGAGCAATATGCCCAGCGGAGCTTTGCCGAGGCCGGCACGACGCTGAGCAAGGTGCCGCAAGGCAATCCACTGGCCCTGGAAGCGGGGTTTTACCTTGGTCTTTCGCGGTTCAACTCGACCAACTACGCCGGTGCGGAGACCGCCTTTGGCTTTGTCGCCGAACGCCTGCCTCTACCGGAGGTCATCAACAACCAGGGCGTCGCACTGAGTCGTCAGGGCAAGGACGCCGTGGCGCTGTTTCAGCGCGCATCCGTGGCTGATCCGTCCGACGAGGACTACCACTACAACCTGGCGCTCGCGTATTTCCGTCGCGGCGATACCGCCAGCGCCCTTAGTGAGGTGGGGACCTCGCTGAAGCTGAAGCCCCATGACAACGAGGCATTGGAATTGCAGCGACAGCTAAAGGCCGCAGCTCCGGGGACCAGGCTGCCCGCAACCGACGCGCAGGGCTTCGGTCCAGTGGAGCGCGTGCGGCGCACGTATTCCGAGACCAGCTATCGTCAGGCAGCATTTCAACTGTCCGAGATGCGAACCGTCCGCATGGCTACCCTGCCGCCCGCGCAGCAGGCTACCGAGTACAACGCGCTTGGACAGGACGCGCTGAAACAGGGCCTGATCCCGCAGGCGGAGGCCGACTTCCAGGCCGCCCTGGCCGCGAATCCAAAGGACGCCGCCGCCCACGCCGGCCTTGCGGAGGTGCGGGAGCGCAGCAATGAGGCGCAGGAGGCGCGCGTCGAGGCCACCGCATCCCTCCGGCTGCAGCCCAATGCCCCGGCGCTGCTGGTGCTGGCGCGCACTGACCTTGCCCAGAACGCCCTGGGCGTTGCCGCGGATGAGGTCTCCCAGGCGCTGCTGCTGGAGCCGGGAAACAGCAGCGCCCTGAACCTGAAGGGGAGCCTGCAGGGCCGCGGACAGAACGTCCGCTAGCATCCCATCTGATGATTCTCGTGTTTACCGCGTTTTCCTCCAGCCTGGGTGCCCTGGCGCATCTTTCCCCGGATGCCGCGATCCTTTTGGCCACGGCCGGGCTCTGCCTGATTTTCCTTGAGCTGAACCGGCCGGGTTCGATCCTGCCCGGGGCCGTGGGATTGTTGCTGGTGCTGCTGGCGGCTTCGGTGCTGCTGCGGTATCCGCTTCAGGCCTGGGCGGAGGCGCTGATGTTGCTTTCTACGGCGATTCTCCTTGGGAACCTGTGGCGCAGCGTGCCGTTGTGGCTGCTTGGGTTTGCGGCCCTTGGACTCGGTGCGGCATCCCGTTTCCTGGTCTCGGCGGGGGCAGATCGGCAGGTACATATGGCGGTGGCTCTGCCCTGCGGGATCGCTGTCGGGGGGCTTGGGGCGTTTCTGTCGCGGGTTGCGTTCCGCGCACGCCGGGCGAAGCGGGTAAACTAGACCTCGGCTGCAACCTGCGCCGGAGCTCGCCTTCTTTGATTCGTTCGTTCAAGCTATTCGTTGCCGCGGGACTTGCGCTCTGCGCAGCCGGTGCAGTTGCTCAAACCAAGCTGCAACAGCAGCTTTCACACGTGGATCTGGGGGTCCATGCCGTTGGCCTGTTCAGCGGCGACGCAACCGGGACGCCCGCACCCTTTTCAACGGCCCAGAGCCAGCTGGTTACCATCTCCCCATCCCGAACGGTGGGCGCCCTGGTTACCATCCGCTACACCCCCAAGCCCTATATGGGCGCCGAGTTTAACGGTGGCTACTCGCGGTACACGCAGGATCTGAGTGTGCAGCCGCTTGCCATCCAGAACCAGGCCGATGAGTTTACTCTGGGCTACCTCGTGACGCCGCCCTTCACGATTCTTGGCGTGCGGCCCTATGCCTCTGCCGGCGTCGGGGGCATACGCTTTGCGCCGACCCGTGGTGGCGGCGAAGGTGCGCCTCCCATCGGGCGTTTCGCGTACTACTACAACGCCGGTGTGCAAAAAGATCTGATCGGCGACACTCTGGGCATTCGGTTGGGCTTTCGCGAGCTGTTTTACCTCGCGCCGGACTTCTACCAGAACTACCTGACCATCAATCAACGGACGCACACCGCCGAGCCTATGGTGGGTTTTTACCTCCGTTTCTAACTCCCGCGAACACGACGCCCCAAGACACGTAGGACAGATATGGATCACCTCCTCGACGACGAAGAGAGTCCCCGGCACGAGCGGGAACTCACCCTCAGCACCGGCTCTATCCTTGCCATCTTTTTGGGCCTGGTTGTGCTTTGTGGTGCCTTCTTCGGCTTCGGCTTCAACATGGGACGCAAGTCTGCCCCGACACCGCTGAATATGTCGGACGTGGCGACGGAAAGTTTGCCGCCAACAACATCCAGCGGGAGCAAACCTGCTGCGGGCTCACCGATGGACACCACCGCTCCCGTGATCGCGCCAGTACCCACCCCCAGGCCTGCCCGTCGGACGCCGCCCGTCATCGCGCCCGCAGATGGAACGGCCGCCACGGCGGAGCCCGTGACAAAGCCCGTGCCCGCCAAGCCAGCCACCCCGGCCCCGGCACCCATCGTGCGTGCGCCGGTAGCCGTGCCGCCGGCTGCGCTGAGTCCTTCTGCCCCGGTCGCCGGGAGCGGCACGTTCATGGTGCAGGTCGCAGCGGTGTCTCACCAAGAGGACGCCCAGCTGCTGATCGGGGCCCTTCGTGCCCGTGGCTATGGCGTTACGGCGCGCAGCACGGACGCAGATCACTTCATCCACGTGCAGGTTGGTCCGTTTCACGACAAAAAGGAAGCTGACGCGATGCGGCAGCGTCTGCTTACGGATGGCTATAA
>CAXTVC010000020.1:0-40935 GCA_964247615.1 uncultured Acidobacteriaceae bacterium | reverse complement strand
CCCTTGCGGAAGGGCAACAGGTGGCCATCCGGGGAACGCGTGCCCTCGGGAAAGACCGTGATGTGCATGCCGCTGCGCAGCGCATCGGCTGCGGCGGCCACGCTGCGGATGGCGTCTTCGCGGGAGTGCCCGCGCGCCACCGGGACGAACTTGCCCATGCGCATCGCCGTTCCCAGCAGGGGAATCTTCATCAGCGACTTCTTCAGCATGATGCTGGTCTGCCCGGGGATGGAGGGCAACAGCACCGGCGGGTCCAGGTTGGACACGTGGTTGCTCATCAGAATGCTCGGCTGTGAGGGTAGATTTTCGAGGCCGATCCGATGCACTTTGACGCCTGCAGCTTTTACGCCGAGACGAATGATCGCCATGCCCCAGCCGTACATCGTCGTGAAGTCACCACGCAGCGCCGACCACGGGATACCAACCAGCGCCGTGGGAACGCCCAGCAGAACAAAGACGGACAGCATGCGTAAAGAGGCCCACATCGTTCAGCTTCCCCCTGTTGCCGCCAGCGCGGGCGCGGATCTTGGCTCGCCGGATTGCATCGACTGAAGAGCACGGAGAGCCTGGGGCAGCTTGTCATAGATGCCCCCGAAGCCACCGTTGGACAGGATGGCCACCACGTCACCGGGCAGCAGGCGCGGCGCAAGTTCCGCCACGATGGCATCCGCATCGGAACGGAGCACCGCCGAGGTGCCGACAGCGGTAAGCCCGGCGACCACCTGCGCTGGGTGCAGACGCTCCGGCTCGGGTATGGCCTCGCCCTTGAAGATATCGGCGAGCACGACCGCATCTGCCAGCGCCAGGCTGTCTACAAGTTCCCGTTCGAAGATGTTGCGACGCAGGGTGTTGGAGCGGGGCTCCAGCACGGCGATGAGGCGCCTGCCACGGTAGGCCGCGCGCAGGGCCCGCAGCGTCTCGCGGATGGCCGTGGGATGATGCGCGAAATCGTCGATCACGGTGACGCCACCTACCTCGGCGCGTATCTCGAGACGCCGTTTCACGCTCTGGAAGGTTCGCAGCGCCTGCTGGATAGCAGCCGCCGGCACGCCCTGCCCCGCGGCCAGCGCCGCCGCGGCGGTAGCGTTCAGCGCGTTGTGCTCCCCGGGCATCGGCAACTCCAGCCGGGCGAAGAGTTCGCCGGCACGGAGCAGCGTCCAATGCGAGATCGTCCCCTCCTGCGTGAAGTCCGTCAGGCGCCAGTGCGAGGACGCCCCAAAACCATAGCGTTCCACCGCACAGAAGGCCCTGGCGCAGCACTCATCGACGGCAGCGCTGCCGTCAAAGGCCACAAGCCGGCCACGGCCTGGCAACAGGTTGACGAAGCGCTTGAAGCTGGTCTTCACCGCGCTCAGGTCCGTGTAGATATCGGCGTGATCGAACTCCACATGCGTCAGGATGGCCGCGTCCGGGAAGTAGTGCAGAAACTTTGGTCCCTTATCGAAGAAGGCCGTGTCGTACTCGTCGCCTTCCAGCAGGAACGGGCGCGTCCCCGGCTCCACGTGGAAGCTGGTACCGAAGTTCTCCGCAACGCCGCCGATCAGGAATGATGGCTTCCAGCCGGACCCTGCGCCCTCCATACGTGCAGCGGTCTCATAGATCCACGCCAACATGCTCGTCGTGGTGGTCTTGCCATGCGTTCCGGCAACGACCAGCCGCTCGCGGCCGAGCAGGAATTCATCGTGGACGAGCTGTGCCATCGAGGTCATCGGGACTCGATCTTCGAGTACCCGCTCGAGCTCCGGATTGCCCCGCGAGATCGCATTGCCCACCACGACCAGGTCCGGCAGCGGGTCGAGATTCCCGGCGCGGTAGGGCTCCATGACGGCGATGCCCATAGCCGCGAGCTGATCGCTCATCGGCGGATAGGCTGCCGTATCCGATCCGGTGACCGTGTGCCCTTCAGCCTGCAGCATGCCGGCCAGCGAGGCCATGGCTGTCCCGCAGATGCCGATCAAGTGAATGCGTTTCGTCTCTCTACCCTTCGCGTTCGTCACTTCCCCACCCCAACATCCTGGCGCGGCGCCCCCGGAAAAGGCAGAATGTCCGCCTTTTTCCTGGGACCCGCAGACTTGTCCCCTGTATCGTTGCCCTCTCGGCCGCCAACGACCAGCCTGGCACCCGCTTCGCAGTGCAGGCTGGCACTCGCGCCGAGAACAACAGTGCGATTCCCTGGGCTCACATGGCCGCAGCGCAGGCCGATCGCAATCGGCCCGGCGAAGTCCCGCAATGCATGCAGACAAGCCCCTTCGAGCGGCCCCATCTCCGTCGCATCCACGTTGGCCGACATGTCCCCGAGCACGATGCCTTTTACCTGGCCCATGATGCCGGCAAAGCGCAGATGCTGCAGCATGCGGTCCCATTGGTAGGCCTTTACGCCGATATCTTCAAGGAACAGCAGGCAGGGCTCGTCCAGCCGCAGGCCCCAGGGCGTGCCAAGGCCTGACTCCACGATGGCCAGGCAGCCACCCAGCAGTCGTCCCGCTGCCTGGCCTGGCCGAAGCACGCGCATGCCGTCCGAGGTGCCCAATTCATACTCGCGCCCAGCTAGCGCCGCATCCCAGGAGGGCAAGTCCGCACCGTCAGCCTGGGACCAGTCTGCTGCCACCATGGGCGCGTAAAAGCTCGCAAGGCCGCACTCCTGCCAAAGGTAAGTCTGGAGCGACGTGTGGTCGGAATACCCCACAAACACCTTGGGATTGGCCCTCACCAGCTCACGGTTCAGCAGGGGCAGGAGCTCGGCTGAACCCCAACCGCCGCGCGTGCAAAAGATGCCCTCGATGGACGGATCCGCAAAGGCCGTGTGGAGGTCCGCCACGCGCTGCTCCGCGGTGCCGGCGTAGTACAACGGTCCACGGCTGAGCGCATGCGGCATGACCAGGGGCTGGTAGCCGTAGGCCCGCAGGCTCTCCACCCCGCGCGCAATCAACTCATGCTTTGCCGCCGAGGCCGGCGACACGATGGCAACTCTCGCTCCGCGTCGCAGAGTAGGTCGGCCGGTCTTCTTTTCCCCGCCCTTGCCCGCTTTGGTCAAATCCGGGCCTCGCCTGTGCAAACGATCTTTGCCGGTCCCGTCAACAACATCTCCAGACCGTTCTCCGGCCATACCACCGACTGCGCCCCACCCGGGGCAGTTGCCGTTAACTGACGCGCGGCCCCACGCAGCACCATGGCCGCCGCGGACGACGCACACGTGCCTGTACCCGAGGACTCCGTTGGTCCGCAGCCGCGTTCAAAGATGCGGAACGCAATCCCGTCCGGCGCGTGCACATGGACGAACTCCACATTGGTGCCGAAGCGGAAGATAGGGTCAACACTCAGCTTCGCGCCAAGTTCCTGCCAGCTGAGGCCGTGGCTGCCGAAGTCTTCACGCTCGGGGAACAGCACGAAATGCGGGTTCCCCACGTTGACCATGGCGCCGGCGATCTCGCCCTCGACACCCTCCACACGGATGCGCCGTTCCATGACCCGGGGCACGCCCATGCCGCTCTCGATCCATACCTCGGCACCCTCGTGCCGCACCACGCGGCAGCGTCGGGGACCACCATGCGTGCCCAGCGCCACGTCTTCAATTCCTTCGCTTTCGGCAAGCCATGCGGCCACGCAGCGTGTGCCGTTGCCGCTCAGCTCCGCCTCGCTGCCATCGGCGTTGAAGAGCCGCAGAAACAGGCTCCCGTCCGCGCGGCGATCGAGAAACTCAATCCCGTCCGCGCCAACCCCCGTGTGGCGAGCGCACAGCGTGCGGGCCAGCGCCGCATGACCGTTGCCTGCCAGCGCTTCCTCGATCACCAGGAAATCATTGCCACAGGCATGTGCCTTTACAAATGGAACGGTCCGAGCCACCATCACCCCTGTCCGTCAGGATAAGCCCGCAGCTTCCGGACAAGGAAAAGCCCGCACCAGCGGTGGTGCGAGCCCCATGCAAATCGCTGATCTTGAGCCTGATCTAGGCCGCTGGGGCCGCGAGATTGATCCCCTCCGACAGCTTGGTCAGCACGGTATCGGCATGCTTTTCTTCGTCGAGTGATGTGTCCAGCAGCTCCGCGTGGCCGTTCTCGCCCAGCACCAGCGCCCAGGTCCGCAGGGTGCCATAGACCGAGATCTCGTGATGCTCGATCTGGTTTGCGGCCGCTATGAGAACCGCATCCCGAACGCCCTCGTTGCCGGCATCGGCGATGTCCGATTGCGCTTCGCTGATCAGCGCCGAGGCGACCGGACACTTCTTCTCGCTCGCGTCGCCCTTGGTCTCGGTGAGGATGCGTTCCAGGCGGGAGTACTGCACGTTGCTCTCTTCCAGGTGCGTACGGAAGGCATTGGCCAGCTCCGGCTTGGTTGCTTTTTCGATCATCTTCGGCAACGCCTCAATGATCTGCTTTTCCATGTTGAGCGCTTTGCGCAGCTGGACCACATAGACTTCGCGCAAGGTGTCGTTATCCGGTGTAAACAGTCCCATCCGTCTCTCCTCGCATGGGCTAGGACCGGCACCACCACGGACCGGACGTCCCACAACGCTAGGTACGATGCCCCGCGCCCACCGACGCGTGGTCTACGGCTTCCATACCGCTGATTGGTACACCCGCGTGACAGGTTGACCTGAGGAGCGGATCACTTCTGTTTCCGCCAATCCCGCCGGGTGCGCGGCGACCGCTTTTGCCACGGCGTCGCCCTCCATGGCGATCACGTAGGCAGCACCGTGGGCCGGGTCGGCCAGCGCGGCGCGCCACGCCTGCTCGTCCCCTTCGCTGACCATGGAGCGCAGGGGACGCCCGGCATTCTGCACCGCGCCCACGTGCGCCGTCACGGACATTAGCACCGGCTGATCGGCCGGGATGGACTCCAGCACGCGCGCCACGGACTGCTCGAAGGGCACGCGCGTCTGGGCATTCACCAGGCCTTCCTGTAAGACCAGTGGATACGCCCAGCGTCGCGCCGCCGGCAGGTAGCCGCCTACCAGCGCTTGCCGCAGCTGGCGTGCGTGGGCTGCGTCGCCGCGCAGGAAGCCCGCTGAACCCAGCCCGGCCATCATCAGCACCGCGTTGAGCGCACAGGTGACAGCTGCGGCCGGGTGCCAGAAGCGCGCGCCGACCCGTTGCCACGGCGCGGTGCCCTGGCGCAGCCAGAGCTCCAGGTGCTCGGCGGCCAGCGCGGGGTAGAGGCACAGTGCGGGCAGCAGCTCCATGCCGTAGCGGGCGTTGTAGAAGGCGTGCGGCTGGAGCTGTGGGATAAAGATCGGGACCGCACCGTACGCCACCGAGTAGACGTAGAACGGCAGCGGCGCCCATAGCAGAAGCGCGAGGCGCTCCGCGCCTGTTCCCGGGTTCCCCACCTTCGCCGCAGAAGGTTTGCTGTTGAGACCGTAAGCCTGCCACGAAAGCCAGGTTCCATACAGCGCCGCTGCCATCAGCCCAAAGCCGAGCTCCCAGACCGCCGCATCGATCTGCGCGGCTCGCGTGAAGTACACCAGCGCCAACAAGGGGTTATGCCAACCGGGGTAATGCTGCCCGGGGTGCGAGGTCTTGCGCTCGATTGCCTTCGCCGAGTATTGGCCGCGCATAAAGTCCAGCCAGTCGCCATCGAAGTGTGCGTTGTACCAGAACCACAGCAACGGCCCGGCGACGCATAGCAGTGTGAAAACGCTGAAGGCCGGTAACACGCGCCGACGCAGCCCGGCTTCGCAGCGCCACACCGCCCAGGCGATGCAGCACCACACCAGGGCGCCCATCACCCAGCCGTCATAGCGGGTAAAGACCTCCAGCAGGACCATCACCCCAGCGAAGCTCATGCGTCGCCCGGCCAGTGTGGGATTGCCCTCGCGCAGGGCGGCGATGCACTCCACCGTGCCCACCACGGACCATACAAACAGCGCCAGGAAGAGCGCCTCGGTCAGCGCGGTTGTCGCTACATAGAGCAGGTTCGGGTTGAGCGCGTAGAACAGTGTGGCGACAAGCGCCCAGCGCAGCCGCATCAAGCGCCGCGACAGGCGCCAGATCCCCACGACGCTGGCCGCGAAGCTGATCATCGACATGGGCGCGGCAGCCAGACCTGATTGCCACATGGCCATGTTGCTGATGAATGGCAGCATCAATACGTGCGGCAGCGGCAGCCATACGCCGCCAAGCTGCGACAGCCCCGGGTAGTGCGAGTCCAGGATGCGGCGGGCGTTGCCCAGGTGCGCGACAGCATCGCCATAGAGCAATGTGTAACCGTGCCGGTAGCAGACCGCTAGCGCTACCAGAGCCAGCAGCACCGCCGCGGCAAATACCGGCATGCCTTCGCCACGCCCGAGCGGCCGTACGGCCTCGGGGTCGCCGGGGGGCCAGAAAGAGGCGGTTTCGGCGTTGTGAGACACCTGCCGGGGCGTAAGCGTCCTTGTTCTGCGCTCTCTCATGCCCAGACGGAACCCTCATCCGCTCGTGGCTGTAAAGCCCTTCGTGGCGAACCTTTGCGCACCTTAGCGTCCTCCGCGTCCGCTGTTGCCGTTGCTTTTTTCCCGATGGAGCCGGCGCTCTCCCGTTACAGGTGCGACAGCTCCTTCAGCTGTTCAAAGCGACCTTCTATCTCCGCACGCGTCGTCTGTTGCAGCCGCTCGGTCCCAAAGGCCTCGACGGCAAACGATCCCATGACGCTGCCGTAGAACATGGCCTTGCGAAAGACCTCGGGTGACAGCTCCGGCTGCGACGCCACGTAGCCATAGAAGCCACCGGCAAACGAGTCCCCCGCACCGGTCGGATCCACAACCTCGCCCAGCGGCTTGGTGGGTGTACGGAACGGCAGCCGCTGCACGCCGTCGCCAAAACTGCGGTCGGAAAAGTAAGCCGTCGAGCCATACTCGCCATGCTTGACGATCAGCGTCTTCGGGCCCATCTCCAATACCTTTTCCGCCGCGCGCAGGCCGTTGATCTCGCCGCTCAGCATGCGGGCCTCGCCGTCGTTGATCAGCAGCACGTCCAGCTCACGCAACACGGGCAACAAGCGTTCGCGGTGCGCCCCGATCCAGTAGTTCATCGTGTCGCCGGCGACCATCTTTACCTTCGGCATCTGCTTGCGAACATCCAGCTGCAGGTCCGGATCGATGTTGGCCAGAAACAGGAACTCCGAGTCCGCATAGGCGTCAGACACCTTGGGAGCGAAGGTTGCGAAGACGTTCAAATCCGTCGCCAGGGTATCGGCCGCGTTCAGATCGTTCATGTAGCTGCCGGTCCAGTGAAAGCTCTTGCCCGCCACATGCTGGATGCCGCGCGTATCGACGCCCTTGTCGGTCATCACGCGCTCCTGCCGCGGGCCGAAGTCCTCACCCACCACACCGATCACACGCACCGGCGAAAAGAAGCTCGCCGCCAGCGAGAAGTGCGTCGCCGCGCCGCCCAGCACGCGCTCCCGCTTGCCGCTGGGTGTCTCCAAAGAATCAAACGCTACTGAACCTACTACCAAGATCGACATGAAGTCCCTTACTCCAGATGGAGTCCTACAATTTGCTCGCTTGCAGTGGCGGAAAATGCATCTTTCGCTGCCGCGTTCCACTCGGCGCGCACAGGATCAGAGGGAAGACCGTCCGACCCCAGCGCAAGTTCCTTCAGCAGCTCCGCGATGCTTGACGGGCTGTCGCACGACAGCCGACCTGCAAGAAAGGTCAACATGGCACGGTACCCGCGTGGCTCATACATCGGTTTCACGGCAGCTCCTTACAGGTACTTCCCAAACAACACCTGCAGCTTCTGCTTCGTCGACTCAGGAATCACCTTGCGATCCGTCATGATGGCGAACTTCGCCGCACTCTGCGCCGGACTCGCACTCAGGTCCTCTGGCATCAGCCGCACCGCGGCCTTCACCACCTTCTGCGCGTTCTCAGAGTTCTGGTGCATCACCGCGATCACCTGGTCCACAGTCACGTCGTCGTGGCCTTCAAACCAGCAGTCATAGTCGGTGACCATGGCCAGCGTGGCATAGCTGATCTCCGCCTCGCGAGCCAGCTTGGCCTCCTGCAGGTTGGTCATGCCGATCACATCCGCGCCCCAGCTGCGGTACAGCTTCGACTCCGCACGGGTGGAAAACTGTGGGCCTTCCATGCAGATATAGGTGCCGCCCAGCTTGCCTACGACACCGACTTCTTCGCAGGCCTTGCGAAATGTCTCCGCGACGATGCCACACACTGGATCGCCAAAGGCCACGTGCCCCACAATGCCTTCGCCGAAGAACGTCGCCGAACGGGCAAAGGTCCGATCGATGAACTGGTCGGGGATCACGAAGTCTGTTGGCTTGTGCTCTTCCTTCAGGCTGCCTACCGCGCTCACGCTCAGGATACTGGTCACGCCCAGGGCCTTCATCGCGTAAATGTTGGCCTTGAAGTTCAGTTCGCTGGGCAGGATGCGATGCCCTTTGCCGTGGCGCGCCAGAAAGGCCACCTCGCGGCCTTCCAGTGTGCCCAGCACAAACACCTCACTGGGCTCGCCAAACGGGGTCTCCACGCGCTCTTCCCGTACGTCGGTCAAACCGGGCATGTTGTACAGCCCACTGCCGCCGATGATGCCAATCTCTGCCTTCGCCAAGCTCTCTCCCCACGCGCGCCGTAAAACCGGAGCGCCCGCTGCAGTATATCGTTTGGCTGCGGAAAAGCCGGGCCTCAGCTGGCCCGGATGCCATCCAACGCGCATGGCCTCCGAATCCAAAGCTGCCATCACCGCCGTGCTGGCCAACGTCGTCATCGCCGTGGCAAAAATTACCGCGTTCTTCTTCACGCGTTCCTCGGGCATGCTGTCGGAGGCCATCCACTCCTTTGTCGACGCCGCCAATGACAGCCTGCTCGTTTACGGTGAACACCGTTCGGAGAAGCCCGCGGACGAGACGCACCCCTTCGGCTACGGCAAGGAGCTCTACTTCTGGACCCTGCTGGTTGCTCTTTTTCTCTTCGTGCTCGGCGGCTGCTTCTCGCTGTACGAGGGTAGCCACCGCCTGCGGCACCCCGAGCCATTGCAGCACCCGCTCTGGAGCTACCTGACCCTGGGCCTCGCGTTTCTGTTCGAGAGCTACTCCTTCTACGTCGGCCTCCGCGAGTTCCACGAGAAGGAAGGTGTGCGCGCTTCGCTTCGCTCTATCCACGCGAGCAAAGACCCCATCACCTTCACCGTGATCTATGAGGACGCCGCCGCGCTGCTCGGCCTTCTCATTGCATTAACAGGAACGCTCTGCACACAGGTCCTGGGCTGGACGCGCGCCGACGGCATCTCCTCACTCTGCATCGGTGGCTTGCTGTTGATCGTTGCCATCCTGCTCATCGGCGAAAGCAAGGCACTGCTCGTGGGCGAAGGCCTCGAGGTTACGGACCTGCAGACGGTGCGTGCGCTCGCCCTGGCGCAGCGTGGCGTGATCAGCGTGGATTACCCCATGACCATGTACTTCGGCCCGGCCAACGTGCTGCTCACCATGAATGTGCGCTTCGCGGGCAGCCTGAATCGTGACGACATCGAACAGACTATTGATGCCGTTGAGCGCGCCGTCCGTGAACGCTTCCCGCACATTCGACACATCTATCTGGAGGCCGATTCACTTCGCGGTGATCTAGCGTTTGACCCAGCAAAACTGCCGCTTCCCGACCCCGACAATCCAGAGGCTTTTGAGGACGCCTAGCGACCAAAGCTGTACGACACGCCGTAGACCACGCTATCCACACCGGGGTTGGTCTGCGCCGTGTTGCGGTTTGAGAAGTGGTGCGCTCGTGCCTCCAGGGACACGGATCTTCGCCCCGCGCGAAAGACCTCCACACCGGCGCCTGCATCGATAACGAAGTTGAAGGATTCTGCTGTGGCCACGGGCACAGGACGGCTCGTGTACATATAGCCCAGCGTGCCAAGCATGTACGGCTGCACATGGTGCCTGTAGGCCAGCGCATAGCGCACGCCGAAAGGTGAGAATGACTGTCCAAAGGTCCACCGCCGGCCGCAAGTGGCCACCACGGAGAACGTCTCGGGAGGATTCGGAGGCGGTTGGGGCGCGGTCGAGGTGTAGCTGTACGCTGCGCAGACCCCGACGGTGGGCACCTCCGAAGAAAACGTCTCTGCAAAGGCACCGCTGTAAGTTGACGTGACGTTGAGCACCGGGTCGCTTTCAAACACAAGTGGCCGCAGCTCAACCCGGTAGCCCAGCTCCGTTCCCCCGAACCGCACGACACGACGCGTGTACGCCCCGCCGAGCGTGACCAGCCTGCGCTGCCGCGCACTGCCTGCCACAAACTCACTGGAGGTATTCGAATACTCAGCAAGCACCGTCCATGTGTTCTTGCGGTCGAAGGGACCTTCTGTAGACGGGCGTTCCTGCGCTCTCCCTCGCAGACCGGCCATGGCACATAGCAAGAGGAGACAGCAACGGAACGATTGCAAGCAGGTACACCTCAGGAGCTCATAAAGGTTTGCAGCACCATCCTACCCTTGACTCCTGCTTCGTTCTACAGGCTTCACGAGGCTGTCCTGCCGACCTTAGCAGGACAGCTTCACCGCTATCTGGTAGAGAGACCCGCGTTCCACCACCTCACGGGCCTCCGCGCAGAGGCCCGCCTAGATACCCAGTCGTTGACACACATCCGCGACCCGCGCCTTCACATCTTCCGGCATAGTCAGCATCTGCGGCCACTGCCGGGTGAAGCCCTCCGCGGCCCACTTGCGCGTGCCATCGATGCCCATTTTGCTGCCGAAGTTGGGCAGCCGTGACGCATGATCGAGCGAATCCACAGGCCCCAGCGTGAACTGGATGTCGCGCTCCGGGTCGATGTTGTTGGCCACGCGCAGCGTCACCTCGCCGAGGTCCTGCACATCGCAATCTTCATCTACCACGATGATGCATTTGGTGAACATCGCCTGCCCCAACGCCCATATGCCGTTCATCACCTTGCGCGCCTGGCCTGCGTAGCTCTTGCGGATACTCAGGATCATGAGGTTATGGAACACGCCCTCGGCGGGCAGGTTGATGTCCACGATCTCCGGCAGGGTGAGTTTCATCAGTGGCAGAAAGATACGCTCCACAGCCTTGCCCATCCACGCGTCTTCCATCGGCGGCTTGCCTACGACGGTGGCCGCATAGATCGGATCCTTGCGGTGCGTGATGCAGGTGATGTGAAAGACCGGGTACTCATCCTGCATGGTGTAGAAGCCGGTGTGGTCGCCGAAAGGGCCTTCGGTGCGCAGTTCGCCTAACTCTACGTAGCCCTCCAGGATGATCTCTGCATGCGCGGGCACCTCGAGATCCACCGTCTCGCAACGCACCAAGTCCACGGCCTTGCGGCGCAGGAAGCCCGCAATCAGGTACTCCTCGACCTCGGGGGGCGCTGGAACGATCGCGGAAAAGGTCGTCGCCGGATCGGTCCCGATTGCCACGGCCACCTCCATGCGCTCGCCACGAATCTTTGCCACGGCGGTCTGCGGCACGCTGGATACATCCGGCGCCCGCATCGTGCCGCCGGCGGTCAACGCCATCACATCCACCGCGGCCGCCACGCTGCCCGCCGCCTCACGCAGACGATCTCGCGCATGCTCGGCGGCGACCTTTTGCCGCTGCCAGTGCATACCCGTGGTCTGGCCGTCGTAGACCTGCATGCGGTACATGCCCACGTTGCGCTTACCGCTCTTCGGGTCGCGCGTGACCACGCAGGGCAGCGTGATAAAGCGGCCGCCATCGCCCGGCCAGGTCTGGAGCACGGGGAACTTCAGCAGATCCACCGCGTCGCCCTTGAGGATGACCTCCTTGCAGGGAGCCTTGCGTGCGTCGATGCGCTTGGGGAAGAACGATCCCACCTCGGCCAGCATCGGCAGCATCTTCAGCTTGTCCACGAGGCTGGTAGGCGGCACGGGATGGAGCAAGGTGTCGATGCGCCCCGCAACCTCATCCAGCGAATCCACCTCAAGCGCGAGCTTCATGCGCCGCTCGCTGCCGAACTGGTTCATCAACACGCGCGCGCCCTTGTAGCCCGCCACATTCTCAAACAGCAGCGCCGGTCCGCCCGCGTCCTTCGTGCCCCGACCAGCCTTGGAGGCGCGATCCGCGACGGCTGCCATCTCCAGGATCGGCGAGACCTCTGCCTTGACCCGCTTCACTTCACCGGCACGCTCCAGCGCCCGCAACCAGTCCCGCAATCCGTCGTATGCCAAGAGAGTCTCCAACCACCATCATCACCGCACGGCGACGCAAGCGCCACCGGGCTCCCACCTACTCTTTCGCCCAAGCAAAAGGGCGGAGGATATCCCCCGCCCTCCTTCAGCAACCTGACTCTTCAGGCTGCCGCAACCACCTCAACCGGATCCAACACGTAGCCAGCGTCCTTCCATCCCTGCAGACCGCCTCGCAGGGGTCGAACCCGCCGCACGCCCAGCCTCCGCAGCTCCAACGCCACCTTCGCGCTGGTTTCTTCGCTGGGGCAGGTGCAGTACAGCACCACGTCACGGTCCCTTGGGATCAGCGCATGCCGCTGCTTCAGCTCATCCGGCCCAATACGCAGGGCGTGCGGTAGCGTCAGTGGATCGGAGAGCACATCCAGCGGATGCCGCAGGTCCACGATGAACGGCCCTTCTGTGCCTGCACGCTCTGCATCGTCCATCATGGCCAGCAGCTGTCCCGGCTCCAGCCGCAGGCCGCGCAGCTCGCGCAAGAAGCGCAGCCGCCGCACGTACCGCACCACCAGCACCGCCACCACCGCAAGCAGCACCAACGCCGCCGCCGAGTGCGCCAGCATGCCAAACAGACGCGAACTGCGATCGACAACGTCCCCGACAAAGCGCCCACCGAACAGCCATGCGCTTGCCCAGACTAACGATCCGATCACGTCATACAGCACAAACATTGAGTAACTGAGGCCGGCTTGCCCCGCCAGCGGCGCAGCCATGGTGCTCAGCCCCGGAACGAATTTTGCAAACAGCATCGTCGTGCCACCGCGCCGCGACAGGCTGCCCTGCGTGCGGCTGACACAGCTGGCAGCCTCCAAGGACATCTTGCACAGCACATTCACAATGCGCGTTCCGTAGCGCCGCCCCAGGAAAAACCACATGGAGTCGGACAGCAGACACGCCAGCAGGACAATCGGCAAAACATAAAGGACATGCAGCCGATGCGCCGCGCTCATCGTGCCAGCGGCCAGCAGCACAGGCGCGCTCGGCACCGGCACCCCGGCCTGTTCCACAAGAACCCAGCAAAAGAGGATGGCATATGCATGGTGCACAAACGCCCGCAGCAGAAATCCCATCACGCACCCCCCTTTTGTCCGATATGGCTCAGATGTGAGACAGCCCCATCTGTCGCAAAAAGAAGAAGGACAGCTCCTGAAAGCCGTCCTCCGCCGTAAAATACAACCGCTATTTGATATGAACGTCCGGTTCCACGGACATGCCTGGACGCAGGGCGTTGTCATGGTTTTCCTGTTGCAGATTGGTGAAGTCAATCCGCACGGGAATACGCTGCACCACCTTCACGTAGTTGCCTGTGGCGTTCTCCGGGGGGAACAGGCTCAGCTTGGATCCCGTAGCGCCACCGATCTGGGTGATGCGACCTGTGAAGTGGCGACCGCCCAGCGCATCCACCTTCAGGTCTACGGTCTGGCCCTGGCGCATGCTCTTCAGCTGCGTTTCCTTGAAGTTCGCGGTCACCCATAGATTGTTTAGCGGCACAATCGTCAGCAAGGACTGGCCAACGCTGAGATTGTTCCCCACCGACACGTTCTTGCGGCTGACGATGCCGTCGATCGGCGCAATGATCTTGCCATAGCCCAGGTTCAGCTTCGCCTGGTCCACCTGCGCCTGCGCTTGCTGCACAGAAGCCTGGGCCGCCTGCGCACGGGCGTTTTGCACCGCGATCTGCTTGGGCGCGTTCTGCTGATTCTGCTGCTGCTGCGACCGTGAGGACAAGAGTCGCTGTTCAGCCGCGGTGACCTGTTCCTGTGTGGCGGCTGCCGTTTTTTGCGCTTCGTCGACGGATGCCTGCGCCGCCGTAGCCGTGGCCACTGCCGCGTCGTACTGCTGCTTGGAGATCACATCCCGCTTCACCAGCGGGGTGTACCGATCTACATCGGTCTGCGCCTTCAAAGCATTGGCCTGCGCCTGCAAAATCCGTGCCTGGGAAGCCTGGGCCTGGGCCCGCGCCTGCGCCACGGTCGCGACACTATTCTGCACATCCTGGCCAGAGGTCGTCACCGTCGTCCGCACATTCGTGCTGGTGATCGGCACATTCGAGGTCGCCTGCAGGTACTCCGCCTTCGCATTGGCGAGATTGGCCTCCGCCTGCTCCACGGCCACCTGGAAGTCACGCGAATCCACCGACGCAATGGCTTGCCCCGCCTTGACCGGCTCGTTCTCTTCCACAAACACCTGCGTCACCTGACCGGCAACACGGGCGCTTACCTGGTACAGATCGCCATCCACCTGAGCGTCATCCGTGCTCTCCGTAAAGGTGGAGCGCCAGTAAAGAATGCCCGCCACAAGCGCCAGCAATACAACCACGGCGATGATAATCAGCCGCCGTCCTGTCTTCTTGGCAGGCTTTTCGGGCTCGGCTGCCACGCGGTTGCCGGTTGTGGCACCCTGCGCGCCACCTGGCTGCGTCACCTGTTCGCCACCCTGCACGATTTGATCGGCCACCGTTACTTCCCTCCGATGTAGCTCTTATAGTTCGTTGTCGCCACGCCCAGCGCCCGGGCAAGCCCCAGCTTGGCCACGTTGTGCTGATACAGCGCTGCGATGTATTGGTCGTTTGCCTGCTGATCGGTTGCCAGCGCCTGGGAGACGGGCAGATTATCTGCTACCCCTGTGCGAAAGCGCTCCTGTGCCTCGCTCAGCGCCTCATTTGCCAAATCAACGTTGCTTTTCGTTGCCTGCACCAGCTTGGCTGCTGTCTGGATGTCAAGGATTGAATCCCGGACGTCAGCGTTTACCTGCTGAATGTCATCAGCCAGCTTGGCCTCAACCTGGTCACGCTGTGCGGCTGCTACCTGCTCATCGCCGCGTGTCTTGGCAATCTGCAGGATGGGCGCAGAGATCTGTCCGGTCGCCGTGAAGGTACCGTGTGAGTGACCGAGCGTGGTGCCAAGATCGCCATAATCACCCGTCACATTCAGTACGGGTAGTTGCTCATCAAAGGCAGCCTTTTGTGAGGCCTTGGCGGCCTCAACGCGCTGCGCATCCGCCTGCAGATCCTTGCGCTGCTTCAACGCCTGCTGAAATGCAGCCTCGGCTTCAGGCGTATCCAGCGAGGCATATGGTGCCTGGTCGCTGATCGTGAATTGCTGGTCCAGCGGTAAGCCAATGGCCCGTGCCAGCGCGATCTTGTCCTTGGCGAGCTGGTTGTTCGTAGAAATCAGGTTCTGCTGCTGCGTTTGGTAGTCCACCTGTGCCCGCAGTACATCCAGCCGCGGACTCGTACCGGCCTCGTGTGCCGCTGTGGCCTGGTCAAGGCTCACCTTGGAACTCGCCAACTGGGCAGCGACCGCGGTAATCCGCGCCGCATCGGCGTTGCACAGCAGGTAGGCGTTGCCCACCGTCAGCACCACCATGTCCCGGGCGTCGTCAGCCGTCAGCTTGGCTGCCTCGAAGTTATGCTTGCCGGCAACATAGTTATTCAGGGCCTGCAGATTTACGAGATTCTGGGTGAGGTATGCGCGAAAGTCCACCACCTGAAAGGGTCCAACTACAGAAGCAATGCCCGGAAACTTTAGTCCGTAAGCTGCCAGATTGACCTGCTCCACCGTGATGTTGGCACCCGCCGTGATCGTGGGCAGCAACAGCTGCAACTCGCTCAAGCGCTGCCCGTTGGCACTCTTGATGTCGGAGCTTTGCAGGATCACTCCCAGGTTGTACCGCAACCCTTTGCGGATAGCCTCATCCAGGCTCAGATCGAGCACGCCGGCTGTGGCCTTCTCGCGGATCACACTGCCCCGAAAGCTCTGATCGGTTGCGCTGCTCGGCGTGACGTTCGGCGCGGGCTGCGAAAGTTGTTGCTGCACCTGCTGCACGGCGCCCAGGTTGCTTGAGGAGCTGGCCCCGGAGGCACTGTTCCCGCCGCCGTTGGTTGCGCCCGCAGTCTGCGCCTTCGCCCCTAGGGCCGCCACCATCAGCAGTCCGGATACGCCCAGGCACAGCACCGGTCGTCTACACATTTGACCCATTACTCCCATGCTATCGAACAGCACTCCGCCCCGCATTAAGAAAAGGAAAGACAGCCTGCATCTTGTTTCTTTTCTTCGATGCGGTGACTTCCGGCCCGATGCAAAAAAGCTGCTGCAATCCGCCCGGCCGTCGAACGGGGCGACAATCCTCAGCGCACCTCTTTACACTGGGGGTCTCAACCCAGCCCCTGGAGGGCCGTAGATGTTTCTTGGCATTGATGTTGGTACCGGCGGCACACGCGCCATCCTGATCGACCGCAAAGGCGCCGTACTTGCCTCATGCTCAGCACTCCATGCACCGATCCATTCCGAGCACATTGGATGGGCCGAACAGGACCCGAATGACTGGTGGCGCGCAGCCCAGGAGGCCATCGGGGGCGTCCTGCAGCAGGCCAACACTGCCGGCCACCGCAGCACAGTCGAGGCCGTCGGCCTCACCGGCCAGATGCACGGCTGCGTCATGCTCGACAAGGATGCGAACGTGCTCCGCCCCGCCCTCATCTGGGCCGATCAGCGCACCCAGCCCCAGTGCGACTGGCTCACCGAGACCGTCGGCTACAGCCGCCTCATCGAGCTGGTCGCCAACCCTGCGCTGCCCAACTTCACCCTGACCAAGCTGCTCTGGGTACGCGAGCACCAGCCCGAGATCTTCGCCAAGATCGCCCACGTTCTCTGCCCCAAGGACTATGTCCGCTTCAAGATGACCGGCGAGTTCGCCATCGATATGCAGGAAGCCTCCGGGACCCTTCTGCTCGACGTTGCCAATCGGCGCTGGTCCGAGGAGCTGGCCGGGATCGCCGGGATTCCCCTGTCGTGGCTGCCCAAACTCTATGAGGGCCCGGAGATCTGCGCGCGCATCGACGCTGCCGGGGCCTCTGCCACCGGCCTCGCTGAAAACACCCCCGTTGCTGCCGGCGCGGGCGACCAGGGCGCCGGGGCCGTCGGTATGGGCATCCTCTCCCCCGGCTCGGTCTCAGCGACTATCGGCACATCTGGCGTGGTGTTTGCCTCCACAGACACCCCGACCCACGACCCCAAAGGCCGTCTCCACACCTTCTGTCACGCCGCCCCTGGCCTGTGGCACGTTATGGGCGTCACGAACGGCGCGGGCCTCAGCTTCCGCTGGCTGAAAGACACTTTCATGCCGCTCAACTCCTATGACGACCTCACGGTTTTGGCCGCCGACGTCCCGCCGGGTTCCGATGGCCTGCTCTGGGCGCCCTACCTGTTTGGCGAGCGCACCCCCTATCTGGACCCGAGCGCCCGTGCAGCCTTCGTCGGCATCACCGCCTCCACTACCCGCGCCCATTTCGTTCGCGCGGTCCTGGAAGGCGTAGCTTTTTCGCTGAAGGACACCTTTACCCTCTTCGCCGAGCTCGGCATTCCCGTCGAATCTATCCGGCTCGGCGGCGGCGGGGCCCGCGGCCCACTCTGGCGGCAGATCCAGGCCGACGTCTATAACCACCCCGTCGATCTGCTGGAGGCCGAAGAAGGCGGTGCCTTCGGCGCTGCCCTGCTCGCCGGTACCGGCGTCGGCGCGTGGCCGTCCGTGGAAGCCGCCTGCACGGCCACCATCCGCGTCGCCGAGACCATTCCACCCCGGAACGCCGATGTCATGGCCAGGCACTATGACCATTACCGGAAGCTCTATCCAGCCCTGAAGCAGGTCAGCGCCTAGCCAGTCGGCTTCATCGCCGCCACGGCATCAACCCGTGCCCTACCTGCCTCATACTTCAGGCGGCTGGCACACAGAACCATCCCCCCGGGACCGTCTGCCAGTCACGCGCTGCGCAGACAATCCTCCGTTGTCACGCTTCACCTCCCCAGGAGTCCCCATGTCCGATCCCCTCCGCGTAGCCGTCCTCGGCTACGGTCTCGCCGGCCGCGTCTTCCATTGCCCCTTCGTCTCCGCCGTCCCAGGACTCCACCTGGAAGCCATCGTGCAGCGTCACGGCGATCAGGCAGCCGAGGCCTATCCCCAGGCCCGCATCCTTCGGTCGCCCGAAGCTGCCTTCGCCGACCCGGACATCGACCTGGTCGTCGTCGCCACCCCCAACGATACCCATGAGGCCCTCGCGCACGCCGCCCTGGCCGCCGGCAAACACGTTGTTGTCGACAAACCCGTTGCCGCCACGAGCAGCGCCATCCTCGCGCTTGCCGAGGCCGCCCGCACCGCCGGCAAGTTGCTCATTCCCTTCCACAATCGTCGCTGGGACGGCGACTTCCTCACCCTGCAAGGGCTGCTCCGCGAGGAAAAGCTCGGCCGCATTGCGAAGATCATCTCGCAGTGGGACCGCTTCCGCCCGGTCCCCCGCGAAGACTCATGGAAGGAGCAGTCCGGCCCCTCACACGGCATTCTCCAGGATCTCGGCCCTCATTTGCTCGACCAGGCACTCACCCTCTTCGGCTCCCCCGCGCGCCTGACCGCCAGCGTCCGCCACGATCGCCTCGGCAGCGGCATTGAGGACGCCTTCGACATCGTCCTCGGCTACGACCGTCCCGCCACGACTGGCACCCCAGCCGATACCTTTCTCTACGAGTGCCACGCCACCATGATCGCCGCCGACGCCGCCCCGCGCTTTCAGGCCCACGGCACCCACGGCAGCTACACAAAGCACGGCCTCGATCCGCAGGAGACTCACCTCGTCGCCGACGGCCGCCACCCACCGCAGCTCGGCTCGTCCGTTCCCTGGATCCGCGAATCCGAATTATCCTGGGGGACACTCACGCTCGCCGCCGACCCCAACCAGCCGACCGTCCTCACTCGCGAAAGCTACCCCACTCGTATGGGCGACTACCGCCTCTTCTACGCCGGCGTCCGCGATGCCATCCTCGGAGTCGCCGCGCCTCCGGTCTCCGCCCTCGACGCCTGGCGCGTGGCCCGTCTCATTGAGCTGGCTCGTCAGAGCAGCGACGAGCGCCGCACCCTCAATGTAGATCTCACCATGCCTGCAGGGTCGTAGGCCCGGTCTGCTATTGAGCTCGACATCGCCTAAGAACAAACGCTAATCTTGCTCCGCGCCATACTTCAGGCCGGGGTGAGAGCATCATGCCGCACGTCCCCAGGAGAGTAGCCGTCCCCGCCGCCGTAGTCGGCTGCCTCGTCCTTATCCTGCTACAGCTCGTGCTTCTGGCCCATCGTAACTCCGCTACCTGGGACGAGGCCGATCACACCTACGCCGGCTACATGCAGTGGAAGCACGGCGACTTCGGCCTCAACGCTGAGCATCCGCCGCTGGTCAAGTTCCTCGCCACCCTGCCGCTCCTGAACATGGGCCTGCGGGAGCCGCCTCTCCTCGACCAGCCCTACCGCCTGCAGGAGGTCCGCGGCGGGGAGAGCTTCGTGTTCAACAACGACGCGAACGCCATCCTCTTCCGCGCCCGCCTCGCTGCCTCCCTGCTCACCCTCCTGTTATCCGGTGTCGTCTTCGTCGCGACCCGGGAGATGTTCGGCACCGCCGCTGGCCTCGTAGCGCTCGCCCTGTTGGCTTTCGATCCCACACTGCTGGCGCACTCCGCGCTCGTCACCACAGACGCTGGCCAGGCCTGCTTCCTGTTCTGGGCGATCTACGCCTTCTATCGCTACTGCAAACACCCCACCCCGTGGCGCCTCGTTACAGTCGGGCTGGTAGGGGGGCTCGCTCTCTCCACCAAGCACAGCGCCCTGCTGCTCTTTCCCATGCTCATCCTGTTGGCAGTGGCCGAACTCTTCTGGCAGGCCCGGCCCACCCCCTCCACAACTCCGCGCCCAACGCTCTTCAACGATGCCCTCCGCCTCACAACGGCTCTCATCGTCATCGCCGTGATCGCCGTCGCGGTCCTCTGGTCCTGGTACGGCTTCAGCTACCATCCGCGTCACGAGGGCCTGCCGCTCAATCCCTCCATGACCGCCCAGCTGGCGCGCGTGCCCAGCTCCCTGCAGGGTCACGTGCTCGCTCTCGTCGACCGACTCCACCTCCTGCCGCAGTCCTACACCTACGGCCTCGCCCACGTGCTCATCCAGTCCAAGGCCTTCACCAGCTCTTTGCTGGGCACTATCTACCCGCACCCGGTGTGGTTCTACTTCCCCGTTGCGTTCCTTATCAAGTCGACGCTTTCCTTTCTCATCCTCCTCGCCCTCACCATTTGGGCGGTGACCACGGGCAGGCTTCGCGCACGCCGCGAGCTCACCTACCTCGCCGTTCCCGCCGCCGTCTATATGCTCTTCGCCATGGCCGGCGGCATGAACATCGGCATCCGCCACATCCTCCCCGTCTATATCTTTGCGACAGTCGCCATCGCCGGTGCCGCCTCGGCACTGATCCGACAGAACCGGCGCTTGCTGTATGTCGTCGCCGCCCTCCTGCTTTTCCAGGCCGCCTCCGTGCTGCATGCCTTTCCGGCCTACGTCGCCTATGCCAACGAAGCCTTTGGTGGCCCGCCAAACGTGCATCGTTACCTCAGCGACTCCAGCGCCGACTGGGGCCAGCAGCTCAAGGACGTCCACGCCTATGTACAAGCCCACAACATCACTCACTGCTGGTTCGCCTACTTCGGCCAGGGCGTTGCCGACCCCGGCTACTACGGCATCCCCTGTAAGCCCCTCATCACCGCCGATTCGCTCTACTTCGACTCGCCACACGACGTGCCTCCCTCGATCGACGGTCCCGTGCTCCTCAGCGCCGGCGTGCTTTCCGGCTTCGAGTTCGGCCCCGCTCCGCTCAACCCCTACGAACAATTCAAAGCCCTGAAGCCCATAGCCGTCATCGACTACGGCGTCTTCGTCTACAACGGCCACTTCGACCTCACGCTCGCCTCTGCCCTGAGCCACACACAAAAGGCAGGCGTCCTGCTAAGCGCCGGCAACTCCCAGGCCGCTCTCGCCGAAGCTCGCCAAGGGCAAGCGCTCGCGCCAGACTCCGCCACCGTGCTGCTCACCCTCGGCCGGGCACTGGAGGCCAGCGGAAACCACACGGACGCCACACTGCAATACAAGCAAGCCTTGAAGCTCGCAGAAGCCGCGCAACCAAAATTCCAGGCCGGCACGATCGCCCAACTGCGGCAACATCTCAGTGCCGGCTTGCAGCGATAAGACCACACGCTTGCGAAAGCGCGACTTCTGACCGCCGATCTGCCAACCGCCTCGTTGGAGAAGGAAGTAAAGCCGTTACACGAGCTCCACGTACGTCCGGCTCGGCACCATCACTCGCGGATGGGAATACGACGGAACAAGCCAGGTCTATGCAGGTAGCTACGTGCACCAGATACCAATACGCGTTCCACACCCACCGCTCCTGTTCGGACATCGTCGCATTGGCCCGTGCGAACTAGACATCGATGTTTGGGTTCCGGACGTAAACCCCGAGTATGCCCTTTCTTATGATTCGAACGGTTGCGGCGGGGCCACGGCATTCCCACCGGTCACTTACACAAAGCTTCTATCCCCGCACAAGATGACAATTTACGTCGTAAAAAGCACGGACCTTACCGGCCTTCATGGGTACTTCACCACGTTCAAATGAGTCAGTGCCTGGTGTCACGAAGGGACTGCTGGCGGTTACGCTCTTCCCACGCGGGTAGACTTGTACCATGCAGGACGCACCGAAGACGCAACTCAAGTTCCTTGTCGCCGCGATCATCATCGTTGGCACGATCGCCTGGCTCGCCATCTCCGGTGCTGGCCGCACCAAGAGCTATTACGTCACCATCGCCGAGCTCCAGGGCATGGGCAAGAAGGCGTATACCCGCAATCTGCGGGTCGCCGGCAACGTTGCGCCTGGTTCAATCCAGCGTTCCGGTCCCACCGCGAAGTTCACGCTGGTCGAGCTGGGCAAGACCATCAACGTGGACTACCAAGGGTCCGAGCCACCGCCGGACACCTTCAAGGATGATGCCCAGGCACTCGCCATCGGGACCTATGGCCGCGACAACGTCTTCCACGCTACCCAACTCCAGGCCAAGTGCGCCAGCAAGTATGCTCCAGCCAAACCAGGACAGGCGCCCACCGGCAATACGAAACCCCTGAAGACCACAGCCTCTCTGGACCGCTAACGTCCGTTACATTCGGCGTGTGAATACCAGCGACTTATAGTGTCCCCGGAGGGATCTACAACTTTCGTGTCGGCTCTCGCCTACAGGTTACCAAAGTTCCCGACTAGCACCATCTGTAATGACACTTAGGTGTAGTACGCTGAAATCACGCTCTCAGGAGGCCTCTTTCATGCGATTACCTAAATTTTTGGCTGCTGGCACTATCATTGCGGCAAGCCTTGCAGCCCATGCTGACACTGTATTTCTCTCCAGTTACGGCACCTCGGCCAGCCCCAAGGGTGGAGCCGTTAATACCCCTGTTACTTATGGTGCTACTGGCACAACCTACAATATCGGCACGGGTAACATCTGGAGCGCCCCCTTCACCAACTCCAGCTGGGTCTCGTTCAACCCGAACAGCGCTCCGGGTGGCTCGTACGTTGCCCCGACGGGTACCTACACCTACCTGACGACCTTCACGGTGACCGACGCCACAAGCGGAACCATCAGTGTCATGGCGGATGACACCACCGACATTTACCTGAACGGCAACCTGATCGCAATGCCCGGCGACGGTTCCGCCGTGCACTGCACGGTAACGACGCCAAACTGCATCTCCGCCGCGACCTTCAACCTGCCTGGGTCGGACTTTCTGAACGGCATCAATACCCTGAGCTTCGGTGTTGAGCAAAAATATGCCTACGCCACGGGTCTCGATTTCAGCGCCAATGTTCAGACCGGCGTCACACCCGAGCCCTCCAGCTTCCTTCTGCTGGGTACCGGCCTTTTGGGTGCTGCCGGCGTCTTGAAGAAGCGTTTCCTCGCTTAAAACTTCAACGCGTACGCAAACGCCCCGGCTCAGGCCGGGGTTTTGCTTTGTTCTAAAGCCTTGACGGCGTGGAAGCTGTCTTTCCATACCCTCGCATCGCTGTCGGGACGCGTAAACGCCCGGACTGAAGTCTCCTCGGAGCCGAATGCGACTCTCTGCTGGACTTCTCGTTTCTTTGCTTCTGGTCTCCGGTACGTTGCAGGTTGTTATCAAAAACGCACAAATCCTGTTGCCTCGGCGTGCGGAGCTGAAGAAATCACCTTTCGGGTTACCGCAGCAAGAGACCATTCACGACTACCACCCGCAGGCACGAAAGCCAACGTGTATGTACTCCAGGACATCTTGGACAGCCCCACCTTTGGCGCTTCGACGACCCGTATTGGCATGGATGGGAAGTGGCTTGGAGCAAATCGCAAACGCTCGTACTCTGCTTTCACGATCAATGCAGGTTTACACCACATCTGTGTCGACTGGTACGACAACGCAAACCCACGCTCCTTAGTCTTGTACCGCCTTGATGCTGTTCCGGGCGGTGTCTACTATCTCAGAACGCGTCTTCTGTCGGCCTTCCCTCGTGCCACGGCGCCAAGTCTTTCAGAGGCGATCTTCCAGCTCGACATGCAAGTGGTCGACGCTGATGAGGGCGAGTTCCTGCTGGACACACTCGATCGGAGTAGTTCTCAGCCAGAGCGAAGGTGATCTCCGGCAGTACTCTCAAGCTCTGGGAAGAGGCACCGGGCCAGATCCACGGGTGCTACTGCTCCCCCAACGCCCGCATGAAGCGCCACTGGAACTCCACGCCGCGGTAAAAGGCCTCTACCCGGATGCGTTCATCCTGCCCATGCGCCCGGTCGTCGCCCTCATCAATCCCCATGCCGGAGATTCCGTAGCTGGGTATCCCGGCGGCCAGGGTGTAGATCGAGTCACTCGCGCCCGTTTCCATCGTGGCCAGGATCGGCACCTTCCCGAACACCGCTTCGGTCTCCCGCTGCAGCGGGCGCAGCACATCCTCCCGCATGGCCGGCGGGGCCATCGCGCCCTTGGTCGGTGCTGAGGGGAACACGGCTCCGCCGTTGTCCACATAGTTCACGGTCAGCTTCGGGTCGGCGAACACCGCAATCAGCCGCTGCCGCACCTCCTCCGGAGGATGCCCCGGCAGAATGCGGCAGTTTACATTGGCCGTCGCTGAGCCCGGCAGCGCATTCGGTGCATGGCCCCCTGAGATCATCGTTGCAACGCAGGTCGTGCGCAGGGTTGCGTTCATCCGCGGGTCGGCAGAGAGCTGGTCCGCGGCCCCGGCGTCCAGGGGCGAAGACAGCACCCGCTGGATCAGCGCGCGGCGTTCAGGCATGGCTTTCTTGGCCTCCTCGCCGAGATAGGTTCGCGTGACCTCGTTCAGCTCTGCGGGAAACGGCTGCTTCTCCAGCCGGCTCAGCGCGTCGCTTACTTCGTAGATCGGATTATCCGGCCTTGGCAGCGAGCTGTGGCCACCGGCGCTGGTGGCCACCAGCTGGAAGTCGGCGTACAGCTTCTCGGTGGCCTCGAAATCCAGCTCCGCAGGCTTGCCGTCCTTCAACTGCACGCCTCCAGCGTCCGGATTGATGACCACGCTCGCATTCACCAGCTCCGGCCGGTTCTTGAGCAGCCAATCCACCCCGTTATCGGCCCCACCCTCCTCGTCGGCGGTCAGCGCCACGATGATGTCTCGTTTTGGTACAAAACCGGCACGCTTCAGCAGGATCAGGCTGGTGACCAGGGACGCATCGCTGTCCTTCACGTCCTGCGTTCCACGGCCGTAGAAGAAACCGTCCTTCTCGGTCAGCTTGAATGGGTCCATGGTCCAGTCTGAGCGCTTGGCCTCCACCACGTCCAGGTGACATATGTACATGAGAGGCTTTTGCGCCGCGCCCTTCGCTGCGCGGTAGCGGATAACAAGGTTCAGCCGTCCGTCCTTCGGTCCGACAACCTCCATATCGCCAGCCGGAAAGCCGGCCTTCAGCAACCGGTCCCGCATGGCCTCGGCGGCCAGCCGTGTGCTGCCCGTCGAGTGCGTCGTGTCTGTCGTGATCAGCTGTTCGAAGATGTCGCGGGCCATCTGGCGGTCCGCACCCGAAAGGGTCTGCGCCCTGGCCGAAACGCTCCCCAGCACAAGGCCACACACACCGGCCACCACCACCCGTTCACACATGCTCCATCGCTTCAACAGTCAGTACCAGCCTTTGTCAGGTTCGTCAGGATCTGGCTTCTATACTCGCATGGGAGCTCCGCTCCAGAACCGACATGACATCCTCCCTCCACGCCAACACTAGCGGGCCAACTGCTCCAGTCATCACACTGGAGCATGTGTCGCGTTTGTACGGCAGTTTCGTGGCACTCCGGGATGTCTCCCTGACGCTGCCGGCGGGCAGCAGCGTCGTCCTGCTTGGACCAAACGGTGCTGGCAAATCGACCCTCCTGAAGCTGCTGGCCGGGCTCGCCCGCCCCAGTTATGGGGCTGTGAGAATCTTCGGCCAGCCACCTGACGCGTTGCGCGGACGCATTGCCTACATGGCGCACCAAACCATGGTCTATGACGAACTCACCGGGCCCGAGAACCTGCGCTACCTCCTACGCCTGGGTCGCCCGGAGCTGACCGACGCAGAACAGACACGGCGTGTGGCTGAGGCCATGCTGCAGGTAGGGCTGGACCCGGCCAATCCACGCCGGCTCGGAGAGTACAGCCAGGGGATGCGCCAGCGGGCGTCGCTGGCCCGCGTGCTGATGTCGGAGCCCGATCTGCTGCTGCTGGACGAGCCCTTTTCGAATCTCGACGTCAGTTCGGCGGATGCCATGATCACGCGGCTGAAGGCATATCTCGCGCAGCCGGGCACCGCAGGCCAGCCCCGCACCCTGCTGCTGACCACGCACCAGGCCCAGCTTGCGCAACCGCTGGCGGGGACGACCCTGATCCTGCGCGATGGCCGGCTTCTGGAGGCGTCGGAAGCGTTGCCTCTCCCCGCAGGCCTGACGCCGGGCACGGAGACACGACCGATCGCATGAGCCACGCGAACAGCCCAACCAAGACCAACGCCGCCCGCCTGCTGGACAGCCTCGGCATCCCGTACGAGCTGCGGCCCTACGAGGTCGACCTCGACGACCTCAGCGCGGGTTCCGTCGCCCGGAAGATCGGCATGCCGGTCGAGCAGGTCTTCAAGACGCTGGTCACGCGGTGCTCGGATGACACACACCTGTTCGCTATCGTGCCTGGCGACGCGGAGCTCGACCTGAAGAAGCTGGCCGCCGTCGCGGGAGTGCGTAAAGCCGAGCTCGCGCCGCTGAAGAACGTGGAGCCGCTCACGGGGTATGTTCGCGGCGGAGTCACGGTCTTTGCGGCGAAGAAGCCGTTTCCTGCGTATGCCGACGAGACGCTGGAGCTGTTCGATCTGATGTCGGTTTCTGCGGGCCAGCGCGGCTTGCAGTTGCTGCTCTCGCCCGCCGATTACGTGCGCGCTTCGGGTGCCGTGCTCGCAGACCTGACCAAAGCACCTATGGCAAGAAGCGCATGATCTACCTCCGGCACGTGCTCGCCCATCTGCGCAAAGATCTACAGCTGGAGTGGCGTAACCGCGACGGCATCAACGGGATGCTGTTCTTTGCGCTCCTGATTGTGGTTGTCTTTTCTCTCGCGTTTGACCCTACGGCTTATCCGACCACGGCACGACAGATCTCGGGCGGCCTGCTCTGGGTTGGGGTGCTCTTTGCCTCCATCACGGCGCTGAATGGCTCCTGGGCGCGCGAGTTGAAAAATGGCGTGCTGGATGCGCATCGCCTGTCCCCTGCTCCGGGCTCTGCGCTCTTTATCGGCAAAGCAGTTGCAAACTTTATCTTTGTTTCAGTAGTGGAGGTGGTGCTGGCACCGGTGTTCTCGGTGTTTTACAACCTGCACCCCATCGGGCAGGTCTGGTTGCTGCTGCTTATCGTGCCCCTGGGCACCTGGGCGCTGGTGTGCAACGGCACCTTTTTCGCGGCACTCAGCCTGCGCACGAAAAATCGTGAGCTCCTGCTACCCCTGATCCTGTGCCCGATTGCCATGCCGGCGTTGCTCGCAGTGATCCAGGCAACCACCAACGTCCTCACCGGGGAGTTCGACCCTGGCCTGTGGATTCGGGTACTGGTGGCCTATGACGTGCTGTTCACGACGGCCTCGGTGCTGCTCTTCGAGGTTGTTTTGCATGCAGATTGAGGACGGCTCTTGCAGCAGGGCAAAAAGCAGCCCTCCGCGTACTCTCTGCGGCCTTCCATGCACCGTAAAATGGGATTGGTGACACATACGGCTACAACCCGCAGCAGCAAGGGCCATATGTTCGGCCTCGCCTGGTTCGCCCTGACCTCCGTCGCGCTCATCGTTGGCTTCCGACAAGCCATGATCGCCCCTACCGAGGCAACGATGGGCAATCTGTACCGGGTGTTCTTCTACCATCTGCCGCACACCATTCTGAGCTTTGTGTTTCCGTACCTGAATTGCCTGGCGTGCTTCGCCTACCTCTTCTGGCGCAACCGCAACCCGCCACGCGCCATGATCGCGGACGCCTTTGCCGTGGCCACGGGCGAAATCACCGTGCTGTATGCCAGCGTGGGTCTGGCAACGGGCATCCTCTGGGGTCGGGCTGCCTGGGGCATCTGGTGGACGTGGGATGCACGCCTGACAACCTATCTGCTGCTCTGGCTGCTCTATGTGAGCTACCTGCTGGTACGCGGCTTTGCCGGCGGGGGCGCGGCCCTGCCCGGTGGAGGGCAGCCTGGGTTGCTTTCCGCAGTGCTTGGTGTATTTGCCGCCATCGACATCCCGATCTGCTTCATGTCGATCCGCTGGTGGCGTACACAGCACCCATCCCCGGTGTTTGGTGGTGGATCGGACTCCGGACTTGACCCGAGCATGTACCCGGCGCTGCTCTGGAATGTCGCTGCCTGGGCCATGTGGGGTGCGCTGCTGGTGGGCTGGCGTTATGCGCTGGAGCGACGCCGGCAGCAGACTGCCGCGGCGCAGGCGCTGGCGTTCCTCAGCAGCGAGTCTCTGCAGGAGCCTCTGCCGACACTCACGGAGGTGAGCTAAATGGTAGCGATTCCCTTCCAGACGCTGGCGCAGCGCCACCTGGTCTTTGCATACTGTGCCGTGTGGCTATTGCAGTTTGGCTATGCAGGTTGGCTCTTCACTGCCTGGCGCAATACACGCCGGCAGCCCTAGGAAAAAGCAACGGAGTCTGAATCTTCCCAGACTCCGTTGTTCCGAGGAGTCATACATGACCCGGAAGCGTGTTTGCGACCGTGTCCAAGGAGTAAACCCAAGCTCCGCCTTGAGGTTGCGCCCGAAGCTGCTTTTTCGCCTCCCTGCCCTTGGTGCTATCCCGTAGACTCGACGGAGTGTCCCGCCGCTCTCCCCAATCTCATGTCTTGTCTCAGGTGAGTCCAAACACAACCAGGGCCTTCGGACGACCAACTTCCTGGCTCCGACGCCGACTTGGCTCGCTCTCCTTGAGTTTGCTGGCGCTTACCGGTTGCCACCGCAACACGTTTCCCAGTTTCCCGGCAAATTATCGCGAGTACGCGTACGTTACTGATGGTGCTTCCGGCACCGTGACGGTGCTGGATCTGGTAAATATTCGCCAGGAACGGACGCTGCAGGTGGGCCGCCGACCGACCGGACTCGCCGTGAATGCCAAACGGCGCGAGATCTATGCCGTGAATACCGGCGGTGACTCTGTTTCTGTGATCGATGCCGAGAGGAACAAGGTGGTGTACACCATGGCTGTTCACCACGCGCCCTATTTCATCAGTGTCGACCCGGAAGGCCGGCGGGCGTATGTCGCCAACTCCGGATCGAACACGGTGTCGGTGCTGGACCTGGCACAACATCGTGAGATCGCGGCTGTTCCCACGGGAGACGGGCCGGGACTGGCGCGGGTATCGCCGGATAATCGCTCGGTGGTGGTCAGCAATCGCACGGCAGGCAGTGTTTCCATTTATGCGGTGAGCGCATCCGAGAAAGTGCCCCTGGTGCGCCGCAGCGTCTTTTCTGGCTGCCCCGGAGCTACGGACGTGGCGATCTTGCAGGACTCCAGCAAGGCATTCGTGGCCTGCTCCGGATCCCACCAGGTGATGGCACTGTGGCTGGCCGCGGATCCAGCTTCGTGGCGGGGTAAACAGGATGCCAGTTTGCAGGGAGATCACCTGCTGACGCTGCTGGATGTGGGCAAGACCCCGACGCACCTGGCGGCGAAGTCAGACAATGGCGAGGTGTTTTCGACCAATTTCGATGGCAACAGCATCTCGGAGATGTCGGCGTGGACCAACGAGGTGACCAACACCTACCCGGGCGTAATGCAGCCCTCGCGGGCGCTGATCAGTCACGATGACGCCGCGCTGTGGATCTCCGATTTCGGTGCGGATTCGGTGAGTCTGTACAGCATTGACGATGGCCGCATTGTGGCCAGTGTCCGCACAGGATCGCACCCGGATGCGCTGGCGTTCTCAGCCGATGAGCACCTGCTGCTGGCTGCGGATTCGGCATCGGCTGACGTTGCCGTGATCCGCACGGGAAGCACGGGCGGCCCGACACTGTTCACGCTGCTGCCAGCTGGTCCGCAGCCCAATGACATTGTCACGCTGGCGTTTCATACTCGCTAGGCAGCTGTTCTAGCCGACCAGTTCGGGAGCTTCTTCGATGGCCTTCTTCGCCTCGGAGGCCTGGGTCTCGCGCAGCGCCTGGCGGGTTGCGGAGACGTACGCTCCGCCCAGCAGCAGCAACCCCGAGATGAAGGCCCACATGATGAGGGTGACGGAGACGTAGAAGTCCGCGTAAACGGAGCGGAAATCCAGCAGCGGCAGGCACAGCACGTAAATGTACTTGGCAACCGTCCAGAGTATGCCCATCACGACCGCCGTGGGCAGCACGGCACGCGGTGGGACTTTGCGGTTAGGCAGGCCCCAGTAGATGAGAAAGAACAGCCCGATGCTGGCCGCCAGACCAACGACGTGCAAGAACGCGCTGCCGATAAAAGCAAAGACGACGTTGCCGGTGTGCCCGAAGAAGAGCCAGCTGAGCACGGTGCGCTGCGCCGCGGACATGGCTACCGACGTCATCGCCAGTAACGCCACGCCCACCGCAAGGCCGATCGAGACAACCTGGTTCTGCAGGTAGTTGCGGTTTTTGCGTACACCCCACACGCTGTTCAGGGCGACCTCCAGCGGGAGGAACACGCCCGTCACCGTGATGAACAGCATGACGAGCGAGAAGACTTTGACCTGGGTGTGCGCAAAGGCCAGCTTGCGCATCCTGGCGACGACGAACTCCTGATTGCTGGGCAGGAAATTGTTCATCATGTCGCCGACGACATCCGCCATGAGGTCGGAGTGGAAGACGCGTCGCGAGAGCGTGAGCAGAAGCACGATGAAGGGGAAAAGCGACAGGATGACCTGGGCCGCCACGCTAAAGGCGTAGGTGTGCACCTCGGTCTTGCTCATGTAATGGGCGAGCGCTTTGACCTGCTCCCAGGTGCCGCTCTTGTCGACGCGGTGCTCGACGGAGGTGGCCATGGCGGGTGAGATGGCTTCGTCCCCGGCCTTGAGCCCTTCGGGGGTTGACGGCCCGGTCTGCTCCACTGCGATGGGGGCTTTGGTCGTGGCCGTGATGTTCTCCTTCATGCCGTTAGTCTAGCGGTCCGGCGAGCACCGTCTCCAGCGCATGGGCCTCCTCTTCGCTGATCGGCTTGGAGCTTGAAGCGTTGAGCCGGTGCAGCGCCCATGTGGCGGCCTCGGCAAGCACGGGATCTTCGCCGTGTGCCCAGGTGCTCAGTTGCTCGCTGTAAGCGAGTTGGCCGCTGTTGCCCATGGCGATCGCGACGTTGCGCAGGATGCGTTTGCGGCGGGTGCGCTCGAGGGGCGAGGCGCGAAAAGCGCGATTGAAGGCTGTGCCGTCCAGCGAGCCGAGCCAGGCTAGCGACGGGTTCACCAGCTCCGCGCGAGGCTGCAGCATGCCGGAGGCGCCGGCCGGCGCGCGACGGTTCCAGGGGCAGACATCCTGGCAGATGTCGCAGCCAAAGACCTGGCGGCCCATGCCTTCGCGCAGGGCCGGGTCGATGCTTCCCTTCTTTTCGATGGTCAGGTAAGCAATGCAGCGGGAGGCGTCCATCAACCGCGGCGCACCGTCGAGGCCGGAGCCGTGCAGCGCGTCCGTCGGGCAGGCGTCGATGCAGCGGGTGCAGGTGCCGCAACGGTCGGCGGCTGGCAGCGGCGTGGCTTCGAGTGGCAGCTGGAGCGAGGTGACGACGACGCCGAGCAGCAACCAGGAGCCGATCTCCTGGTTGAGTACGCAGGTGTTGCGGCCGATCCAGCCGACGCCCGCGCGGGCGGCGTAGCCCCGCTCCAGGATGGGTCCTGTGTCGACGTAGGCGCGTGTTTCGCAGGATGGGCCGAAGCGGGCTTTCAGCTGCGCGGCAACGGCTTGCAGCCGGGGCAGCAGTTCCTCGTGGTAATCGCTGCCGGCGGCGTCGAGTTGACCCTTTTCACCCGGACCCATGGCTGCGTCGCCGCGGCCGCTCCAGGCGTAACGGGCAATCCAGCCGCGGTCTGGTGGCGCCTGATCGATAGATTTCGGCGCTGCGGTGTTGTAGTTCACGGCGCATACGAGCACGGACTGTGCCCAGGGTATCGAACGGCGTATATCGCCGCGGACGAGCTGCCCGTCGGCGTCCGTGCGGACCAGCCAGTCCATGTCACCGGCGGCACCGGAGGCCACCCAGTCCGCGAAGCGACGGTCTTCGCCGGCGGCCTCGGGGACCAGCGCGAGACCGGCACGATCGAAGCCCGCTGCGAGTGCGGTGGACTCAATCCAAGCGCGGTCTTCCGGGGTCAGCACCATGTCTACAGGGTCGCCGAGATGCACGTTCGCGGCAACCCTGCTCGCGTGAATGACTAGATCAGAACTCGAGCCGCAGCGAGACCTGTCCGGTGCGATTGCCGCCAAAGTCCGAGCCACGCGCCTGCGTGATCTGGCCGAAGTTGGCCTGGGTCAGGTCGAGTTGGGGGTCGGCGAGGTTGGTGTGGTTGAGGACATTCGTGAAGGTGCCTTCGGCACGCAGGCGGATGCCTTCAACCAGGACAAAAGATTTGCTTAGGCCGGTGGAGAGGCTGACGGTCCCAGGGCCGTGAAGGTCGCCAACACTTTCTGAACCGTAGCGGCCGATGGGCAAGGAGCCTACGCCGACGTCGCAGGTGGCGACAGAGGCGAAACCAGTCTGGCCGGGGCAGGCGAAGGCATTGTTGTTGAACCAGTGATTGCGGTCGTGCGTGCCCGAATTGGGATTGCCGACGCGGTCCGGACGCTGGGCGGCACCGCCGACCAACGTACCGGAGCCAGTGCCTGAAGGATCGATGTAGCCAGGGTCGAAGAAGGCGGTCAGGAAGGGGCCGCTCTGCCAAAGGAAGATGTTGCTGGTCTGCCAGCCGCCAACGACGAGGTCGGCGAGGTGGCCCATACTCGAACCGAAGTGACGGCCACGTCCCACAGGCAGCTCATAGATGGCCGTGGTGAGGAAGCGGTGCCGGCGCGTGCCGGCGACGTTGCCATAGTCGAGATGGCGATTGAAGCTATCCGTGGCGCTGTAGCCACCCTGCTCGTCGACAAAGCCTGCGGAGCTGAAGTTGGCGTAGCTACCCTGGTTGTCGGCCAGGTTCTTGGCAAAGGTATAGGCGGAGTCCAGCGAGAGCCCACGGTTCATGCGGTGTGAGAACTCGGCCTGAAAGGAACGGTAGTCGGATTGAGCGGCCGTGTTGCGGTCCGTGATCTGGTAGAAGTTCGGGAACTGGTAGTCGGTGGGCAGGGCGTCGGCGGAGCGGCGGGTTTTGGAGGCGGGTAGCTGGTTGTATTGCGGCTGCCAGACCAGGTGCCACGTATGCATACCGATATAGGAGATGCGCCCGACGAAGTTCAGGCCGAAGTCGTGGTCGAGGGAGACATCTGTCTGCAGCGAGTAGGGGTCGTGCCAATTTAGATCGATGGCACTGTAGAAATACGCGCTGCCCAGGGCAGGCTGGAACTGGCCTGATGCGGAGGTGTTGGGGAAGGCGAAGGCCGGACCTGTGGCTGAGTAGCTGTTTGTGAAAGCCTGGTAGTTCTGCTGCAAGGCTTGCGCAATGGCATAGAAGAGCGCACCGGTGGTCGTGATGTTGTAGTAACCGGCACCAGCGCGAATCGCGGTACGGTCATTGCCGAAAGGACGATACGAGAAGCCGAGGCGCGGCATGAAACGCAGAGTGGGCGTGTTGCGCAGACCTGGGGAGACCCCGGCCTCGGTACTGGATACGACAGGGGTACAGGGGACGCCATTGATCGCGGCCCCTGTGGCGTAGGGATTGTCGACACCGACGATGGGACAGGCATTGACATTAGCGAGTTCCTGGACGTCGAGGGTCTTCGCGTAACCTGCGGGATAGATGAGGCGTCCGGTACGTGGGACGGAGGGGTCGAAGTTACCGGCCAGGCCATTGGTAGCGGCGAGGGCAGGATGAAGTTCATAACGCAGGCCGAGCGTCAGGTTCAGGTTGGAGGTGGCCTTCCAGGTGTCCTGCGCGTAGATGGCGTAGGCGATTGCGGTGGCGTCGTTGTCCTGATTGATGTGGTTACTTTGATTCTGATACGGCACGCCGACGAGGAAGTCAGCCCACTCATTGCCTGTGGCGCTATGGCTCGGATCGAAGATGAAGTCGCCATAGTTGACTGAAGGCGTTACGGCACCCGCGACGGTATGGGCGAGCAGATGGCGAATGTCAGCACCGAAGCGCAGGGTATGCCTCCCTGCCTGGTAGGTGATGTTGTCCACGTACTGAAAGAGGTGCGAACGTTCTGCGCCGTCCAGTCGGTAGCCGATGGACTGAATGCTGCCATCGTCGAAGTTCAGATGGGGCAGGCCGTTGAAGAAAGCTGGCAGTGTGGGGATGTTGAGCCCAGTGGAGGCTGTGAAGGCTCCGCCGTCGAACGGGTTGCTGGTGCCATCTTGTTCGAGAGTAAAGCCGAAGCGGAACTCATTGGCAAGGCGCGGGGAGAACGCATAGTTGAAGCTGCCGGCGAAGATCCGGTAACGCGCGTAGGAACTGGTGTACGGCAGGGTGAGATCGGCTGGCTGGGTCTGGTTGTTGTTCTTCCAGGTATAGCGCCCAAAGATCGTCGCCTTGCTGCCAAGGTTCTGATCGATGCGGGCGTCGAACTGGTTGGAGCCGATGTCGTCGCGGCGGGTGCTGAGATAGTTATAGCCGCGATCAGCAATGGCCCCCACAAGGGACTGGTCGGTATCGATGTTGGGGTCCGGGAAGAACTGCAGAAAGGCCGCAGAGCTCGGATTGATGGGAACCTTGTTGCCCGCGTAGGTTGAACCGTTGAACGGATTCGTGAGTGGAGCGGATGTCTCCTGCGAGAGGTCGCCCGCTTTCATGCGGACGGTAGGCACCTTGGCCTGCACAACGTTGGACTGCGGAAAGCGCAGGCCCTCATAAGAGCCGAAGAAGAAGGTACGGTTGCGCCCGTTGTACAGGTGAGGGAGAACCAGCGGGCCACCGAGGCTTGCACCGAAATCGTTGGCGACCTTGTGCGGTTTATTGGCGCGGTCAGTGCCGTACGGCGTTGCGTCAAGGATCTGGTTCTGCAAATAGTCGTAGACGCTTCCGTGAAGCTGATTGGTCCCGCTCTTGGTAACGGTGGTGATCTCTCCAGGCTGACCGTACTCGGCGTTGTTATTTACACCGTCGACGCGGATCTCGGCGATGGAGTCAGCAGAGGGAAAGGCATCGGCCTGGACGTTGTTGCTGGTCTGGTTCTGCGCGGAGATGCCGTCGACGGTGGTTTCTGTCTGCGACGGCAGGCCACCCTGGATGGAGAATCGTATTGCGGGCGCGGGGTGTGTCGAGGGCGCGGGCGGATAGCTGCCGCTATCAGGCTGCACACCGGGCAAAGCCTGAACGACATTGAGCGGAGAGGTGGATCCCGCGCCACGGTAGTTGGCAGGCAGGTCCAGAACATCTTGCGGCGAAAGGGACGAAGCGATGGATGCGTCATCGGTGTTGATGACCCCCGCGTCGGTTGCGTTAACCGTAACGGACTCGGTTCCGGCAATGGTGAGACTGACGTCGTATCGCAGCTGCTGCCGGACGTCGAGGTGAATGTTCTCGGTCACACCCGGAGCGAAGCCTGGGGCAGCGGAGCGGAGGGTGTAGGTCCCAGGATCGAGGTTAAGCGCGGTGTAGGCGCCGTTGGCATCTGTGGTCACCATACGGTCCGTGTTGCTTTCCTGACGGTGCAGCGTGAGGGTGGCATTCGGGACAACAGCCCCGGAGGGGTCATGCACAATGCCATCCAGCGAGGATAGCGTTGACTGGCCGGAGGCAACGAGGCCACCCCCAAAGATGAAAAGCAGAAAAAGATCCTTACGGAACATGTGACCTCAATGGTGGAAAATCTGGGTGGCGTGCTTGTTATGTGGCGTGCTTGTTATTTGGTGGCGTGCAAAGAGCCAAGAAGACTCAATGTGGGTTGCCCGGCATCTGCCTCTTGCTTGCGAAGACGCAAGTGCCAGAGAAACAGGATGGTGATTCCAGAACCGACCGAAGCGACGCCTCGACCGAGCCACAGACCCCGAAGGCCGTAGCTGAAACGAAAGGCAAACAGGTAGGAAAGCGGGACGCCAAAGCCCCAGTTCCACACAAGGCCAACGGCAAGAGGTGTACGCGTATCCCCAAGGCCGGTGAGGGCGGACTCGATAATAACGAACAACGTGTCTCCCATCAGTGCCACGGCACAGATAAGAAAGATAGGAGCGGCGGCTGAGACTACAGCCATGCTGTTGGTGTACAGCCCGGCCCAGAATCGCGCAAACACCGCAAAGAGCGTAGCAGCCACGCTCATGAATCCCAATGCCAGAAGCAGACTGGCCTTTGCCGCCCTTTTTACCTGCGCTAGATTGTTACGCCCGGCGCTCTGGCCCACCCGCACGATGGTGGCATACGCCAGACCGGCAGAGACCTGGTACACAAAGGCATTGAGGTCGAGCACGACCTGATGCGCGGCCAGGAGCGTTGTTCCCAGGCGGGAGCAAAGGACGGACAGGCATGTGGAGACACTGAGGTTTTCGAGATTTTCCAAGCCGCTCGGCCAGCCGATCGCCAACAGCGCACGCAGCCGTGGCCAGTTGGGCGCGAGCATGTGAGATTGGAGGCGGTAACCGTCACGGTAGAAGGCCAACGCCGTACCACACAACAGCAGCACAAACATGTAGACCCGCACAACGCAGGTGGACCATGCGGACCCGACGACTCCCATGCCGTGGAAGCCAAGGTGCCCAAATAGAAACATCCAGTCGAAAAGCCAGTTGACCAGGGCAGCTGTGATGAGCGAGGCAGAAACCATCGCCACCCGGTTCACGGACTGGAGAAAGCGGCGCAGCGCCATATAGGCCATCAACGGAGCCGTGGACCAGATAAGGGCATGGAGGAAGCGACTGGTTTCGGCAACGATCTCAGGGGGTGTGCCGAAATGTGGGAGCAGCAGAAGCACCGCCAGGGTGAAGACCATGACGAGCGGCGTGCCCACGATCACGATCCAGAAGGACTGGATAAGCAGATAAACACACTCGTTGTCTTCGCCACGCCCGAAGGCCTGCGCGATCAGGGTTTCCAATCCATTCAGCAGGTAGATCGCGCAGAACACGATGGCATAGAAAATTGTGTTGCCCAGCGAAGATGCCGCAATGGGCAGGGCGGAGTCATGCAGGCGCCCGATCATGAGCGCGTCCACGATGTAGGTTGACATCCAGCCCAGCTCGCCCAGAGCCAGCGGCACCCCGATCCGTGTTGTCAGACGGAGTTCGGCGCGGAGATCAGGCGCCTCCACCGCACGCGCAGCAAGCTTTTGAGTAGAGGTTGTCAGGCAGGCATTCGCTCCGGAAACTGTTTCAGTGGGATCTTGGTTATTCCTGTGACTCTAAGCCAAAGACACGCGGTATGCGGTCAAGCTTACGACTAGGCAATAGGTTCCGTGCGAAAGTGCGACACAGCAAAGCCGATTGAGTGAGGGCCCGTTCCGGCTTCTCACGGAACGCTGGGTCTCCCGGCTGTGCGCGACGGGATCAGTGGCGTGGCAGTAAGCAGAAGCGATGTGCCCGGCATCACCTGGACCCAAGGAGTCCAAGGCGCCGGGCAAGGAGGCCTGCTACAGGGTGTATCCGACTTTTCCAATCGCAACACGAGCCTGTCCTGCGAGACCAACAGCTCCGGTGGCAGATCGATGGACGTCAGTAACACCGGCATCCCGGCCCTGTTTTCCTCGGCGATCTCTGCACCCACCGAGATCTGCGCGACGGGCGTGTCGTTCAGCAGAACAAGGAGATAGCCACGGGGCGACCGCAGGGGCGGTCCGCTCCTGTAATGGAGCTGTAGCACCGCACGCTGGGCCATTTCATTCTGCGGGATGGTGAAGTCCTGAGCCACCCAGGAGGTTCGCCCGCTGAGGCTCAATGGCCTGCCTGCGGGCAGAGCTTCAAGTGCCACGCTCTGCTGCACCTCCGGCATCGGCCCTCGGTTCGGTGCAGGGTTCCCCGTGATTGTACGGACGCCTGCGGCTTTGTGATTGTTCCGGTTCAATCCGCGCGCGAGCCACACAAGACGCCATGGCAAGATCAGCAGAATAACCAGAAGCAGAGGAGGAGCCCATCTCCAACCCCTGTTGATACGCCCGGGAGAACTTTCTTCGCGCTTCCTCTCGAGATGAAGCCATGCGTCTGCGCGTGTGTACAGAAGAATGGCCAGGTGATCCTGAGCAGAAACCGTTGCGGGATGAAACTGCAGACGAAGCTCGCCGTGCGCGACCTCAAGAATCGTTGCCGGCATGCGGACCGCATCACCCAGAACAGCAAAGTGCAACGTAACATCCTCGCCCGCCGATACGTCGACCTTGCCCGGCATGCGCAGCTTCACGCCACCACTGGAGGCGTCGACAAAGGTGGCACGGGAGCTGGTGCCATCTGCCGCCAGCACCTCCGAGAGCTCTTGCAGGGGCAGGCGTACAGCTCGGCGTCTTTCGGCATGCTGATTTGCTGCGTCAAGCGTATGTCGTGTCGGCAGCCCGATGACACGGGCTGCCTGCGGTACCTGGAGATACGCGGTATGCCAGCCCCGCCTGTGCAATCGCAGGCTGGAGCGTATTCCGGCAGCGAAGCCCCTCGTTGCAGAGGCTGCCAGGGCATCCAGCGCGGCACGCCGCAGAATCACAGGCGCTCCGGAGACAGGGGTCGCTTCCTGCGGAGTGCTCCCAGACGCGGGAAGAACGCAACGAGCCTGCAGGGAGGCGAGCTGCGGGTCCTGCACGAACCAGCCCATCGTCACCTGCAGGAATGAGCGCACGGGCACATCACCTGCCTCAAAGACAGCCGCGAAGGGAGCAATCAAACCATGCAGCGCCCCATGGAACCTCGTTGCCCCTGCTGGCGACGGCTCATCCCACACCCGATAGCCAAAGCCGAAGCCAGCGCAAAAGGCCTGGACCTCTTCCCGGTAAACATCATCGACCACATGGAGGTGCAATCGATCGCGCGGCCAGTCCAGGCGCACCGAAGACAGTGCTGTGAGCGTGACGGCTTCCAGGGAGGCTCCCGAACGGATGATCAGGTCCACCTCTGGCCAGGCACGGAGGTCGGCAGGCAGCGGCACGGGCCGGCGCTGCAGTGGCCATACCTTCCGAAGGCAAGCCAGACCAAGAGCTACGAAAACGTAGGCCTCCAGAGCCAGAACAAGGACGAGGACGGCTATCCCAAGCAGAGCCATACGCCCGCTCCCTGCGAGAAGAGGAAGGGCGTGGACAAGCAGGCGGGTACGCCAGACCACGAAGACAGTCGCAAGAACAACTGTTGAGAAAAGGCCGAAGCCGCTAAGTGAATTGTTCTCTGCTGGCAAAGGGCCCGTCGGCTCCCTCAACGTTCGCTCCACCGTGCCTGTTGGAGGCCCTCCCGGACGGGCTCTGCGAGGGACTGCAACCAGGCCGCGACCTGTTGCAGGTCCTTCGCGGTGCCCTCGCCGGGCGCATAGTCGATCACAGTCATTCCCTGTGCCAGGGCCTCGGCAACTGCGGGTGACTTGCGCACAACGAACGGCAGCAGCTGGTCCCCAAGCTCCTCCTCCAGCACCTCGCGCACATCGAGGTGCAACGGCTGGGATGGGTCGAACTGCATCAGGAGGAACCAGGTCTGGGCCGCCGGGTCAGAGCTTCGCGTGGCCCTCGTCTCGCCTCTGCGCGCGCGCAGACCGAGCACGGAGTTCATGTCCGGCAGCAACGGCACCAGCACGCCCGCGCCCAGCCGCTTCAGGTCCTCGAGGGTGCGCACCCCCGCGGTGCCGAGGTCCAGGATGACGCGGCTGAAACCCTTCCCATCACGCTTCACGCGTTCGCCCAACTCCGCCATATCCGGAAATCCCACGGTTGCGTCAAAGGCGTAATCGGCCAGATGAACAGGCGCATCGAGCGTCCCCGGGGGTGGGGCAAAGACCCGGCGTTTTCCAGGCCGCGCCGCGGCAGCGCCAAAGAAAAACGGCAATACCTCCTGGGGCGTCATATCAACAAGCAGAACACGCTCTCCCTGCGCAGCCAGTGCCCTGGTCAGGGACGCTGCCAGCGTGGTCTTGCCTACACCGCCTGCAATGGAATAGATGGCCAGGATAGGGGGCTCCTTGGCGGGCTTCTGTGCCTCCGAACCCTCGCTGCCCGACGCCTTTGCACCAATGGTTCCCCCGAGCGCGTACCAGCGAGCTGCCACACGCTCGCGCGTGGTCTTTGGTGTCTCCTCGGAAAATGGCGCGTGCGGTGAATGCGAGGCCCGCCGGGAAGCTTGTGTCCCCTTGCTGATCCAAGCGGGCATCACCGGGGCCGCTGCGTTGCGTCCTTGCACGTCCACCTGGGCGGCCTCGCGCGCCTGCGAGACGTTGCGCTGATCCGTGGCAAGGGCCGTAGCCGTATCGTGGGCGCCAGGCAAAACGGTCCTTTGGAGCGAACCTTGGTTATACGGCAACGAACGTACGTACTCATCCACCGCGCTGGATGTGTCGCTCCGCTTCGGATAAGCGAAACCAGGTGCATGGGGAGGCTCCGCCAGTGCAACGGACGGGCTCGCGGCGACTGCCTGCGCGCTGTCACCCCGCTCGCCACCATCACCCCGAAGCTGCGGCCAGGAACGCGTGGCACGGCGCACAGGCAGACGCGCCGGCAGCATGGCATGCCTGGGATCGATGCCCTGCTGTCGATCAGGAAGAATGTGGAGCGCACGTGCCGGGACGCCGGTGGTCCCCGGCGTGTCCTGTCCGGGTTGGGAGGATGGCGGGTTGGCTGCATCCGCAGGCGTTTTGCTGACGGTTGATGCTGGAGCCGGGATGCCCTGGATGTCTCGGTTGCTTTGCGGTGGTTCCTGCCCCGCCCGGGATTTCGCGTCCCGGCGCAGTGTGGAAAAGTCGCGGTAGGCGACCTGCTTCAGGTCCATCCAGCGAAACAGGGCGGCCACATCTGACGGCAGATCCGTCGCGGGAATCTGGTCGAGCGACTCCTCAGGCTGTGCCGGGGAGCGTGCCTGTTCGTCGGCCCGCGGTTCAGGCTGTGCGTTCGATTTCCAGGACCAGTCCAAGCAGTTTGCGATCGTCCGTTCCTATTCTTGCAGCGTACGGGGCACCCTCTGCGACGTCAATTGGACCTATGTAACTAACTTTCGGTTTTTCATGCGGATGCGCCTGTTCATCGCATCGGAAAAGCACGCTGCGGGACGCTTCCGCAGGGCCTTTCGGGAGGGGTTTTCGTGGGGCCTTTGTGCTACCTTATCTTTGGAGCGAGCGGGTAGCTCAGTTGGTAGAGCATCGCCCTTTTAAGGCGTTGGTCCTGGGTTCGAGCCCCAGCCCGCTCACCACT
>CAXTVC010000019.1:0-49341 GCA_964247615.1 uncultured Acidobacteriaceae bacterium | reverse complement strand
GCCGGCTCGCCATTGCGGTACGGCCGCCGGCAATCCAGACCATTGGTCGACATGTCAGCGTTGAGCAGAACAGGGGAGTGTCGATTCGGATGAGATTGCTGTGAACCGCATTGCCAACTAGCGGAGATGCAGAGCGTAGTTCTTTCCGAACTGCTGCTCTTCCGCCAAACCCGTGTGGGATGGAACCCTCCCGTGGGCGAGGCCCTCAAGGTTAAGGCCAAGACGACCGTTCGAGGAAATCAGACCCAGGGGGAACAAGCTGGTTACAGGTGCTCTTCGCCTCGGCGGAAAAGTTTTACTGCAACCGAGAGTCCCCGGCGTTTATATACATCGCTTCCACCCGTGGGGTACTGTACTTGGGCGGAGGTGTACTTTGCACGAACACGGAGAAACGGAAGTTCCGGCATGAGCCCTCAGATGCGGTCACGTCTGGCCGTGATGATGTTCCTCGAGTACTTCATCTGGGGCGCCTGGTATGTCACCTTGGGGACTTGGCTGGCGCGAGGTCTGCATTTCTCCGGAGAACAGATCGGATTGTCGGCGGGCGCTACGGCTGTGGGCGCCATTGTTGCACCGTTCTTTGTGGGCCTGCTTGCCGACAAGTTCTTCGATACAAAATATGTGCTCGTTGTCCTGCATGCTGCCGGTGCCGTACTGCTCTTTCTCGCCGCGATGCAGACCAGGTTCAGTAGCCTTTACGTCTTTATCCTTCTTTACTGTCTCGCGTACATGCCGACGTTAGCCCTAACCAACGCACTCGCTTTCCGCCAAATGCGTGACCCGAAACTTGAATTTGGTCCTATTCGCGTCTTAGGCACTGCAGGTTGGATCGTCGCTGGCCTGCTGGTGGGATCCTTGGCCATCGAGAGCACCCATCGTCCCGTGCAGATTGCCGCAACAGCCTCTGCAATTATGGCCATCTATTGTTTCACTCTGCCCAAGACTCCACCGTTGGCGCGGTCGGCCGCAGGGGTCTCCTCAAGCAACGCGTTCCCCCGTGAAGCGCTGGCCATTCTTCGCGAGCCCCCTGTCGCCATTTTCGCGCTTGCCTCCTTTCTTATCTGCATTCCGTTGCAGTTTTATTACGCTTTCACCAACTTGTTCCTGAACGAAACCGGGGTGCGCGGCGCAGCCAGCAAAATGACCGGCGGCCAGTTCTCAGAATTAGGCTGCATGCTGCTCATTCCCTGGTTCTTTCGCCGCCTTGGGGTTAAGGGCATGCTCACGGCTGGCATGGCGGCATGGGTTTTACGCTATGCACTCTTTGCCTTTGGAGGGGTTGGCGATCGGATGTGGATGCTGTGGGCCGGCATACTTCTGCATGGCATCTGCTATGACTTCTTTTTCGTTACCGGACAGATCTACATTGACCTCAAGGCTCCTGAAGCGATGCGTGCTGCAGCCCAGGGGCTCATCACGTTCATCACCTATGGCTTAGGTATGTTTGTCGGTTCCTGGGCATCCGGTGTGATCGTGGAGCATTATGCTCTGCCCGGGGTAGGTGGCGCGACCGCGCACGATTGGCAGCCTATCTGGCTGATGGCCGGAGGAGCGGCGTTAGTGGTGCTCGTGTTGTTTCTTCTCACCTTTCGGGAGCGCGACAGCCCGCTAACGGCAACCTTGACTGAGAGCACCGCAATGGTGCTGGAAGCTCCGCTTTAGCTCGAGAGGAGAAGTTTCTGAAACAACGGACGCCGTCCTGTATCGGTCCTCTTACGCCCGTCTTCGTCAACCTGGGCTTCGACGAACTGCCGATTGAGCGAGGGCGATACCCCGAGGTCTGCAATCTCGCTGGCTACCCTGTCCCGTGTCGTTCGACGCGAGCCGCCGGTCGAGCCTTGGTGGTAGTAGCGAGCTTCCCCTTGGGGATGCGCTGGTTGTAGTGTTTGGTGACGTTTGCGCTGAGTCCAGAAAGGCTGCTCTGTATGACCCCGAAGAATCTCTCCCGTAGAAAGTTCATGGTCTCCGCCACGGCGGCGACCTGTGGTGGAGCGCTTGCCCTCCGTGGCAATCGTTCGCACGCTGCGCCCCTGAGCCTGCCGCTCGGTCTGCAGCTTTATTCAGTTCGCGATCAACTCGCCAAAGACTATGAGGGCACGCTGAAGCAGGTTGCTGCGCTTGGCTATAAAGAGGTCGAAGCCGCAGGTTTTTACAACCGCACGCCGGACCAGGTAAGAGCCGCGCTTTCCGCTGCCGGACTGCAGATGCCCAGCTCGCACTACAACGCCGCTGTGCTGCAGAAATCCCTGGAAGACACGATCGCTTTTGGGAAAGCTTTGGGGCTGCGCTATATCATCTGTTCCTTTCCGGCCATTAAGAACCCGTCCCGTTTGAAAGACCAATCCTTTCGCACCCAGGTGGAATCTTTCACCCTTGAGGACTACCGCTGGAACGCCGACAACTTCAACCAGTGGGGCCGCAAGGTCAAGGCCGCCGGCATGCAGTTCGGCTACCACAATCACACGATGGAGTTCACGCAGCTAGATGGCACCACCGGTTTCGACGAGATGATGCGCCTGACTGATCCCGCCCTCGTAACATTCGAGTTGGACTGCGGCTGGGTGACCGTCGGCGGTAGCGACCCCGTCATTCTGCTGCAAAAATACCCGGAGCGGATCTCCATGCTGCACATCAAGGATTTCAAACCTGCTACCCGGCCCGCCACGGTAGCCGATCCACCGCCGGCCGCCGAGCTCGGACGAGGCACCGTCAAGTTCCGTCCCTTGTTCGAGGCCGCTTCGAAAACCGGCCACATCCGCGAGATGTTCGTGGAGCAGGAGGGCTTCGACATCCCTCCCATGGAAGCCCTCCGCATCGATGCGCAGTTCATGCAGTCCTTCAAGGGCGAGCGGTCCCGGCAGCGTGACTGAGGGTAGTGAGGATGACCGACACCACGTCCTAGATGACGAGCCGCCGATCTCCAGACCAACAGTTCAGCAGGAATAAGGTAGGGACAGGCTGGGATCTGGTGGATCAAGGTCCCAGACTGTATTCCTGCAGTTCCAGCCGGAGAGAGCACGCTCACATGTGTCTCATCGGTGGGAAACACTCCTGACATCTGCTGAGAAGCCCTAAGGGAGTGAAATAGCAGATCTGCCGAAGCTCATCTCGCTCCTTCCCTTCCCGGAGCCCCTTACCTAGCGTTGATTGCAACTGCTGCTTCCCGTGCTGCTGCTGGTGGGAAGATAGGCAAGGAGGTCAGCCCCCGCTACTGGGGCTTGCGAGGGCAGCTCATTCGACACAAAAGAGCAGCCGTTGCCCGATCCTGCGGCATAGGTAAAGTCCGTTGTGTCCGTGCGCGTGGAGCCAGTGCTGGTGGAATTGCCGACGTTGGTCACGGTTCCCGCAAACGTGAGCGAGGTGTTCGCGCCGAAGGCAAAGTTGACAGCATTGCGTTTGATTTGCGTGATGGCGGTGTTGCTCTTGTCCGCACTATAAACAACGCCGTTGCTGTCCAATGCCACCTCGCTAGATGGCTTGCACCCTTGCCGTATCTTTCTTCTCGCAAGTTCAGCTTCGTAGCAGAAGAGCCGGTCTTACCGTTGAAACTTTAGAGCGAATTGGAGGACTCTGGGGGCCTGTGCTTCGGTGATCTGTCCGAAGACGGGTGAGTTGATGTCGTTGACAGGCACGATGAAATTTACGTGGTTGGTCACGTTGAAGGCTTCTGCCCGGAACTGCAGCCTGGTTCTTTCGGTGATGGCGAAGCTTTTGTTCAGCGAGGCATCAAGACTGCCAAACGCTGGACCATCCACGCTGTTGCGCTGCTCGTTGCCGAACTGCCCGGCGTTCGCGACGGGATCCAGCCGTCCAAAGGCTGAGCGCGCGACCCACTGCGAAACCGTATGCGGCGCTCCTTGGTTCGGTTTGCCGACGACGTTTGGCCTGTCGCCGAACATGCCGGAGACGCCAGGATGTGGGGCCTGCAGCGACACGTTGGCGGAGTCATAGACCGTAAATGGCGTGCTGGAATTTAAGGCGGCCAAGGCGTTGAATTGCCAGCCGTCCAGGAGGATACGGGACACCCCTACAAGGTTGTGCGCGAATGGGATGACATAGGTCACGCTCCCCGCAAAGCGATGCCGCGAGTCGAAGAGGGACCGACCGTACTCCCCTTTCAGATCGAGGTTGTTTTGCGGCACGTCCAGTTCGCCGAGGGTGAGCCACGGGGCTGGACCGGACATGTGAAGGCTTGAGGAGTAGTCAAGATCTTTGGAGAAGGTGTAGGCGAGTGTGTAGTTCAGGGCCGGTGTGCCGCGGCGTGTGACAGAGACCTGCGCGGAGTGGAAGCTGGAATTAGCATTCCCTTCCACCAATCCGGCTGTGCCCAGTTTGCAGGTACCGGTGGTGAGGGTGCACCCGGAGTAAAGCCGGCGACGGCCGGAGTTTGCAAGCGTGGCACCTGGCTGGTAAATGGCCGGGTTAGCCTCTACCAGTCGAGGCAGACGAGTTCCCTTTGCGCCAATGTAGCCAAGGGACAACACCTGTCCGCCCAGGCTCTGGTCGATCGTAAGATTCCAGTCCTGCGTGTAGGGCGGCAGAAGGCCGCGGTCGATGGTGAAGGTGGAAGCCGGCAGGGCAAATTGTCCCGGCGTAAATGGATTCGTTACCGCCGCGAGCGGATTGGCGTAGTTGATGTTCCCTGTCAGGGTACGGACGACGGTATTTGGCAGCGCGGCACTGGCAGCACGCATCGGCATGCCCACGCCGTTCAGCAGCTCGTCGTAGAAGATCCCATAGGCTGAACGGATCACGGTGAGACTGTTGCCGCGCGGATCCCACGCAAAACCGACACGTGGGGCGAAATCTCGCTTGAAGACGGGAGCGATCGTGTCCGGCACGCCGGGGTCTCCCGGGAACAATAGACCCTGTGGTGCGTTGGGGTGAACCAGTGACTGCTGACCTGGCGTGAAGGCCATCAGGCGATTGTGGATGTCCTTGAATGGCGTCGTGATCTCATAACGCACGCCGTAGTTCAGGGTGAGCTTCGGACCGAGGCGGTACTCATCCTGGGCATAGGCACCAAGCTCCCATCCGCGGAGATCCCGGCTGAAGTCACCGCCTGCCTGGGTGAAGATATCCGGCTTGCCCAGGAGGAAGTTTGCCATGGCGTTGTTGGTATAGCCCTGCACCGTGAAGCTGAAGGTGCCGGATGCGAAGTTTGCCTGGTAGCCATTGATCTGCGTGCGGCGGAACTGCGCCCCGTAGCTGGTGACGTGTTTGCCCTGCGTGTGTGCAAGATTGGTGCTGAAGGCATAGTCATTCTGGGTGGTGTCGCGCGGGTTGATGATGGGGTCGCCCACATTGGAGTAGCCCTGGGTCATGATCAGAGGCGCGCCCGTGGCTTCTTCACGCGTGGAGGCATAGCCAAAGCCGAAGGACTGTGGCGAGTTTCCGGAAAGACGCTTGTCGAGAAGAATGTGGTTCTGAAAGAAACTGACGTTTGCTGTCAACGCTGTCTTTGCGGAGAAGGTGTGCGTCTCCGTAAGTCCACCCAGATGCGTGTTGGTGTAGTAGCCGACCGGGAAGCCGGGGACGTCAGCGCCTAGCTCCGAATACGGATTCAGCAGCGAAAGCGTGGAGTAGTTGTAGCGCGCGCTGAGGACATCTGCGCTCTTTAGCAGCCAGTCTGCCTTGGCTCCGCCTTGGTCGCTGTTGTATACGCTCTTGTTGGTCGTCTGGGCCAGATGCGGATTCTCGGGTGTGTTTGGTGCCGGGAAATAGGCTAGATAACGAGCGGTGATGGGACTGATCTGGCCGGCGAGGTTGTTGCTGTACGGCAGTCTATTGGCGTTGAGCAGGATGGGCGCGTCGGCTGTGAAATCGCCAGTGCGTTCCGCAAGGGTTGGCACGACGACGCCATGCGTGATGTCCTGAATGCTGCGAAGGCCTTCATAGTAGGTAAAGAAGTAGGCGTGGTTGTGCACGAGCGGGCCGCCGACCGTACCGCCGTATTGATTCTGCTTCTGCCTCTCTTTCCGTGGGGCGAAGTAGTTGTTCGCATTCAGCGCGTCGTTGCGGAAGAAGTCGTACGCGGTTCCATGGAAGGTATTCGTGCCTGAGCGCGTGACGATGGTGGTGATGCCGCCGTTGGTTCCGCCGAACTCGGCCGGTGCGGTCGTGGTGAGGATGCGGAACTCGGCGATGGCATCGGCGGGTGGTCGGAACGCATAGCCGGCGTCCAGGCGATTGATGTCGCGCATGCCGTCCACAAGAAAGGTGTTCGACTCAGGACGCTGGCCGTTGACCTCATAGTTCTGGCCGGCGCGGCGAAAGCCGCCCTGCACCATGAGACTTGCAGAGGCCGGACGCACCCCTGGCTGCAGGATGCCGAGCTGGGCAAAGTTGCGACCGTTCAGAGGCAGACTCTCGATCTCACGCTCACCCACGACGGCGCCCTGCCCGATCTCGTTGGTCTGCAGGCGGGCAGCTTCGGCACTCACCTCAACCGTCTGCTGGGTGGAGGCTGTAAGCAGTTGCACGGCGATCTGCGATTGATTGCCTACGTCGAGATGGACGCGTCCGCTGGCCCAGGTAGCAAAGCCGGGCGAACGCACTTCAATGCGATAGTCGCCGACGAACAGCTCCTGGAAGGAGAATTCGCCGCGGCTGTCCGAGCGCTGCGCATGCTGCTGGGCCGTGTCGATGGACGTGATAACCACTTCGGCGTTCGGCAGAACAGCCCTGGTTGGATCTGTGACAACGCCTCTCAAAGACGCTGTTGCGCTTTGACCTAGGGCTGCCTGGGACAGAAGCATGGGAGCGGACACGATACCTACACACAGAGCGAAGCGCTTCATAAAACAACCTATTCGTAGGGCAATTGAATGTTCTCAGAACCGTACTCGGTGAGGGCCATGTTGCGCATCCATCGAAAGATGGAGAGTTCCCTGTCCCTGTGCAAACAGAATTGCTCGTGCAGGTGACGTGTGGGGTCCGTTGCGCGATGGGGCCGACGTCTACAGTTCGCGTACCCTGTCAGATATTGAGCACGTGACGCTGAGGCGCGTGCGCTGGAGCTGGCACTTGATGAACGATGTGAATCGCACTTCCCTGCACATTCAAACAACGACGCTTCTCGCTCGACTGGGCGTGTCGCTGGAAAAGTTCTCAGCAACAACATCGGACACTCCGCTGCAAGGTTACCTGCCGGCGTCTTCCCCGATCACGGGGGAGCTGCTCGCTCACGTGCCGGTAGCGTCGCCTGACGATGTTTCTGCCGCGATCACCGCAGCACACGAAGCTTTCCTTCAGTGGCGTCTGGTGCCAGCGCCACGTCGCGGAGAGCTGGTGCGTCTCTTGGGTGAAGAGCTGCGTGCCAACCTCTCTGACCTTGGGGATTTGGTGACGATTGAGGCTGGCAAGATTCTCTCGGAGGGCCGTGGAGAGGTGCAGGAGATGGTTGACATCTGCACCTTTGCCGCGGGACTCTCACGGCAGCTCGGCGGCCTCACCTTGCCGTCGGAGCGCCCGCACCATCGCATGATGGAGACCTGGCATCCGTTGGGCGTGGTGGCGGTCATCTCCGCCTTTAACTTCCCTGTGGCGGTGTGGGCGTGGAATGCGGCACTGGCGCTGGTCGCAGGCGATACGGTGGTGTGGAAGCCTTCGGAGAAGACCCCTCTCACCGCCCTCGCGGTACAGGCTTTGTTTGAGCGCTGCGCCGCCAGGATGCCGGATTTGCCGAAGAACCTTTCCAGCCTGCTGCTAGGCCCGGCTTCGGTGGCGACGCAGATCGTAGACCATCCCCAGGTGCCGCTGGTCTCTGCCACCGGTTCCACGAGAATGGGCCGCGCCGTAGGACCGAGGATTGCCGCGCGGTTTGGCCGTTCGATTCTTGAGCTTGGCGGCAACAATGCCGCGATTGTGTGTCCGTCCGCGGACCTGGGGCTGGTCCTGCGCGGTGTTGCGTTTTCTGCCATGGGCACGGCGGGCCAGCGTTGCACCACGTTGCGGCGACTCTTTGTCCATGAGTCTGTTTACGACGCGCTCACCCCGAGGCTGAAGACCGTGTACGCGTCAGCTGTGATTGGCGATCCCCGTGATCCGCGCACCCTGGTGGGTCCCTTGATCGACCGCACTGCTTACGAGGCCATGCAGGCGGTGCTTGAGCATTGCCGTTCTGCCGGTGCCACGGTCACGGGCGGCGAACGTGTCGATGATCCTGAACTGGCCAATGGCTTCTACGTTCGGCCCGCGCTGGTCGAGATTGGCGAACAGAACGAGCAGGTTCGCAGCGAGACCTTTGCGCCCATCCTGTATGTGCTCCGGTACAGGGAGCTCGAGACGGCGATTTCGCTGCAGAATGATGTGCCGCAGGGCCTCTCATCATCCATCTTTACGACCAATCTGCTGGAAGCCGAGGTGTTTCTATCCGCAACGGGCTCGGACTGCGGCATCGCTAATGTGAATATCGGCACCTCCGGAGCGGAGATCGGCGGTGCGTTTGGCGGGGAGAAAGAGACTGGTGGCGGACGGGAGTCAGGGTCGGATGCCTGGAAGCAGTACATGCGGCGAGCGACCAACACCATCAATTTCGGCAGCGATCTGCCGCTGGCGCAGGGCGTCAGCTTTGACATCGATTGAGTTTTACTGCAAGCTTTTACCAAACCACCCAGTTTGACCCTGCGAGAGTCCTTCGCACTTCACGGGAGCCGTATGTCCAAAGGCTTGCACCGGTCTGCCTTTACCGTATATGGCCTGCTCGCTGCGCCCCGTTGCGGCGGAGGTAGCCTTCTCAGGCCGCCGCTTCTGTCCCGTCCCAGTCTGTTCGGCGATTAAGTCTCCTCGGTGCTGGTGTCGATGGGAGAGCTTCCGCGCGAGCCACAGGATTCCTGTATCTGGCTGCGGAACTTCCCACGGTAATTCGACGAAGATCCGAACCGCGACAAGGAAAATCAATGAGCATGGCCATGACAGAAGTGTGTCGCTCGGTGAGCGATGACGTATTTGCGCAGCACGGTCCCAAACTGAACGGGCCTATACCTGGTCCCAAGGCAAGGGCCATCATCGAGCAGGATGAACGCCTGATGAGCCCGAGTTACACCCGTGGCTATCCGCTGGTCATCAAGCGGGGCCGAGGGACGCGGGTTGAGGACGTGGACGGCAATGAGTTCCTGGACTTTTCCGCAGGCATCGCCGTGACCTCGACCGGTCACGCGCATCCTGAGGTGGTGGCGGCGATCCAGGCTCAGGCGGCTGAGTTCCTGCACATGAGCGGCACCGACTTCTATTACGAAGGCATGACGCGGCTGGCGGAGCGGCTGAGCGCCATCGCGCCGATGCGCGGGCCGCTGCGTTTTTACTACGGCAACTCCGGTGCGGAGGCCGTGGAGTGCGCCTTGAAGCTGGCGCGATACCACACCGGCCGGCAGAATGTGATCAGCTTCCTGGGGTCATTCCATGGACGCACGATGGGAGCGCTGTCGTTGACCAGCTCGCGCCCGCAGCAGAAGCGTCGCTTTGCGCCCTTTGTCCCCGGGGTTACGCATGTACGGTATCCCTACGCGTACCGTGGCTGTTCTGGCGGTCCACAGCAGGAGGAGGCGTTTGCGCTCGGCTGTGCCCAGTACATCGAAGAAAAGCTGTTCAAGACTGTTCTGCCGCCAGAGGAGGTTGCTGCCATCTTCGTCGAGCCCATACAGGGTGAGGGCGGCTACATCGTTGCGCCGACCGTGTTTATGCAGGAGCTGCGGCGCATCTGTGACCGGCACGGCATTCTGCTGGTTGTGGATGAGGTGCAGTCCGGCGTTGGCCGTACGGGCAAGTGGTGGGCTGTACAACATACAGAGGTTGAGCCCGATATCGTGTGCTGCGCCAAGGGGATTGCGAGTGGCATGCCCTTGAGCGTCTGCATGGCCAAGGCCGAGATCATGAACTGGGTGCCGGGCAGTCACGCGTCCACCTTTGGGGGCAACCCTGTGGCCATTGCGGCGGCTCTGGCGACGCTCGACATCGTCGAACGCGAGGGTCTATCCAACGCGACGGCTGTTGGCGCGATGATGAAGGAGCGCCTTACATCATGGATTCCCCGATACAACATCGTCGGTGATGTACGCGGTCGCGGACTGATGATCGGCGTCGAGATCGTTGCAGATGGGCAGTCACGTCGCCCGAGGAGCGATCTTCGCGACAGGATCGTCGACATGGCGTTTGACCGTGGCCTGCTGCTGCTGGGCTGCGGCGAGACAAGCCTGCGGATCTCTCCGTCGCTGCTGGTCTCGCCGATCGAAGCGTCGATTGCGCTCGATCTTCTAGAGGAGTGCGTCGCGCTCTGCGCAGCAGAGTGATGGTGAGCCCTCCAGACTGATCGTTCGCTTTTATTAATCAACAGCATTGCTTTGAGAAAGCCGCTTGCGGGGTTACCCGCAAGCGGCCTTCCTTCTCGTGTGCTGTAGAGAGGGTCTAAGTCCCCTGCCCTTACTTCCCTGCGACGCAGACTGTCGTGTAGGCCCTGCGAAGGCATTTGTGAAGCGAAGCGGCTAAGTGAGGAAGGGCGTCTGGCTAACGTATTGAGACCGCAAGCCGGCTCGGGCGAAGTCGATGGCTGTGTCGATCGCCGCGCGATCATCGCCTTTACCAAGAGAGAACGAAAAGCCTGCTTCCCGACCGGCTACCCTGGCCACGCGCGCCTTGATCCCCAGCAGCCCTCCCGCAAACTGCAGGGTGAGCTCCCCTACCGTCCATAGGTCGAGTGGCTCGTCAAAGAGCGCTAGAAGCCCTGACGCGCTGATGTTGATGCAGGATCCCTGAACGACCTCACCACCGACGCAGAACTCGACAGGAAAGCTGGCTTCGATGCGATGTGCTCGTTCGCGATGGTCCGTCATAACTCGATATCCTTCTGCTCGACTTCAGTGAACGACCTGCGCTTCTGCGATTAAGGTGCGTTGTTCTCTCTGATGCATGCGGAGGCGGGTACCCTCAAACAAAACAGCTCTCACGTCTCCCCAAAAAGACGTAGTAAAGCTCTTTCCCTCCGTGCCGATAAATGGGATGTACAGCCCACGTTGCGCAGAGGTCTATGTTTTCCATTGTTGGCATTCTTGTTGTTCTAGGTTCGGTGCTGGGAGGCTTCCTTATGGAAAAAGGAAAGCTCCCCGTGCTGATTCAGCCTGCCGAGTTTTTGACCATTGCCGGTGCGGCTCTGGGTACAGTCCTGGCAGCCAATCCCATGTATGTTCTGAAAGGCATTGGCGCGGGTGTCTTCGGCGTGCTGAAGGGCGGCGCGGTCTCGGAAGCGCGCTATATCGAATCGCTGAAGATGCTCTTCGACGTATTCACAAAGGCGCGGAAAGAAGGCCTGGTAGCCGTAGAAGCGGATATCGAAGAGCCGGAGAAGAGTCCCATCTTCTCGAAGTACCCTGCCTTTTTGAAGGATCACCATGTGACCGCGTTTGTCTGCGACACCATGCGCATGGCAGTCACGGGCGGTGTAAAAGCCTTTGACGTCGACCAGATGATGGAGCTGGATCTTGAGGTGCATCACCACACCTCGATGCAACCCACGCAGGCCCTCACCTCCATGGCGGATGCGCTTCCGGGGCTGGGCATTGTGGCGGCGGTTCTTGGCATTGTGGTGACGATGGGTGCCCTGGGAGGTCCACCTGCCGAGGTAGGGCACAAGGTAGCCTCAGCCCTGGTCGGGACCTTTCTGGGCATCCTGTTGTGCTACGGAGTGGTTGGTCCGATCGCGGCCAACATGACCAAGGGCATTGAGGAGCAGCATGCGTACTACCACGTGCTACGGGTGACGCTTATGGCTTTCATCAAAGGCACCTCGCCTATTCTTGCCGTCGAAATGGGACGACGCGCGATCCCTGAACATGTTCGGCCCAAGTTCGCCGTCGTAGAAAAGACCTGCCGTGATAGGGGCGCAGAAGCTGCAGCAGCGTAGCCTGCCGCAGTCTGAAAAGGAGAAATGAAATGTCCGAAGCCGTTGAGAACATCATCATCATCAAGAAAAAGAAAGCAGCACATGGCGGCCATCACGGAGGCGCATGGAAGGTCGCTTATGCGGATTTCGTTACAGCGATGATGTCCCTGTTTATCGTGTTATGGCTGATCAGTAGCAACGAGCAGGTCAAGAAATCCGTCGCGGCTTACTTTCAGGATCCAAAAGGGACAGCGAGGCTGGAGGGTAGCGCGTACCAGGGCACAGGCCACTCGATTCCTGTGAGCAAGGCTGACATGGACAAGCTGCGGGAGCGTCTGCAGGACGCCGTCCATCATCTGCCGCAGCTGGCCAAGCTGAACAAGCAGATCGAGATCAGCGCTTCAGCGGACGGATTGCGCATCGAGTTTCTCGAGGACCAGGGCGGGACCTTCTTTGAGCGTGGAAGTGCCATCCCGACACCGGCTCTCATTGCGTTTCTGACAGCTATGTCCCAGGAGCTTGGCAAGGTATCGAACAAGATCTCTATCGAGGGCCACACCGATTCGCACCCTTACAGTGACAGCTCGACGTATACGAACTGGGAGCTCTCTGCGGACCGCGCGAACGCAGCTCGTCGCCTTATGCAGAGCAACGGCATCGGTGCAGATCAGATCGCCCAGGTACGCGGCTTCGCCAGCCAGATGCCTCGGCTACCTGAACATCCCGAAGATCCCGCGAATCGCCGTATCTCTGTGATCGTGGAGTCGTCCGCTGTACCTGAAGTGCCCGCGCCAACCGAGGTCGCCGACGCAGCCAAGCCCACCAAGCGAGCAGCGGAAGAGTGATCTCAGAGCACTCAGATCACTCTGAGCCCTCTATGAACTGCGGTGATGCTCTATCTCGTTCAGCAGGACCTGCATGACCGTTCCGAGCATGGAGCGCTCCCGCTCCGAGGTGAACTCGAATTCGAGTCCGGCAGCAAAGCCCTGCACGTGGGCGACGCGGGCCTCCAACTCAAGGACGCAGCGACCAACCCGGAAGCGAGCCTTCCCTGCCGTGCCTTTCGCGAGTGGCTCGCCGAAGTCGACCAGTAGACCGTTCTCATTGACGTTTTTCGAAGTGCCGAACAATACTTCATCTGCGACAACAAACTCCACCGGCAGATCGAAGTCGATCCTTGGCGGCCGATAGGCATAGGAATGAATCTTGGGTGGCGACACGTCGACCGCTACTCTACCTCGTATCGCTCGGGAGAAAACTACACCTTTCGAGGCAGCAAGATAGCGTGCCTGTGCACCCTGCCGAAGTGGACGGAGCTCACGTTCCTTTGTGCTACTCTGGCTTCGCCGGTTGCCGAGCAAACTCACCGGAGTCGCTTTCTTGTACCCAGATGCTTTGCATGAACAGGCGTCGCTGCCTGCAGAACAGCGGCAGGTCGTTAAAGATAGCGCTTTCCGCGGTCGCATTCTGGTCGCGGAAGATGACGAGATGCTTGCCCGCTTCCTCGTGCGCGTGCTTTGTGCCGAAGGCTTCGAGGTAGACTGTGCGGCCGACGGGGTTGAGGCACTTGAAAGACTTCGCTCACCTCTCGATCTGGTGCTTCTGGACCTGAACCTTCCCAAGCTTGACGGTATCGGTGTTCTGCATCAGTTGCGCGCTGAGTTCCCGAAGCTGCCCGTTCTCGTTTTGACAGCTCGCAATCGTTCAAACGGTACTTTGCTGGCTTTGAACAGCGGGGCTGACGATTGCCTTACCAAGCCATTCTCTTACGTTGAGCTCCTGGCCCGCGTCCGCGCCCTGCTGCGTCGCAGCACAGACAGCGTCGGCAACACAAGCAGGTGCGGCGATCTTGTCCTGCAGCGCGAACAGATGCAAGTGGTGCGAGCAGGCCAAAAGATAGAGCTGAGTCCACGCGAATACAAACTGCTCGAGTTCCTTATGCGAATGCCTGGTGTACCAATTGCACGAGCCGTTCTCATGCAGGAGGTGTGGGGCAGCGCCATTGAACCTTCCACCAACGTTGTAGACGTGTATATGAAGTATGTCCGCGATAAGGTCGATCTCCCTGGCCTACCCAAATTGATCCGCACGGTACGTGGCACCGGGTACATGGTCAGTGAAGGCTAAGCCCGGAGTGTACGACTGCGATACATGCAACGAAGGAGCCATTCAGTCTGCAACCCTGGCAGAGTATGGTCTCCAGATCGTGCCATCCATTGCAGAGTTTACGGTCGATTCGTTTCGTGATTTTCCAGAGAGGCTCTTCCCCAGCACAGAAGGTCTACTTCCACGCAAAGGGGTAAGCGCTCCAGCGCCTTCCAGTAAGGCAGCGACGTTGCAAACTCCCCTCTCCTGCGACCTCGTCAGGGTGATGATGGTCGGCTGCAATGCCGAGCTGGGTCGGCATCTCCGCACTCGCCTTGCGGAGACTCAGTGGACAGTGCGTGAAGCGGGAAGCGGCTCTGAAGCGCTGGAAATGCTTGGCGAAGAGAGCAGCGAGATGATGCTGGTCTCGTCGCATCTTCCCGACCTCGATGTGGAGGAGTTCCAGGACCTTGTCCGTGCGCAGATTCCGCGAGTGCAGATCATCGTCCTTAGCAGCACACCCGTGGCCGGGCAGAAGATCAGCGATCGCGCCGGGCTTGCTCAGGATCTGGGCGAACTGCTGCACGTGGAAGAGGTGTTGCCTCGGTTGTCTCAGCAAGCACCATACAGCCAGCGCTTCTCGTCCTCAGAAGTGGCTGCGCGTGGCTGGCAGGGCATCATCGGCGCATCCGCTGCCATGCAGCGGGTTTACCATGCCTCGCGATTAGTGGCCAAACGAGACACCACGGTTCTCATCCAGGGTGAAAGCGGCACTGGAAAGGATCTACTGGCTCGTGCGATTCATAACACCAGCCCGCGAGCCAAGCAGCCCTTCATCGTGATCAACTGCGCAGCTATACCGGAAACCCTGCTGGAAGCCGAGCTGTTCGGCTACACCAAGGGGGCCTTCACGGGAGCATCCCAATCGCGCATCGGACGTGTCCATGCAGCTCATGGTGGCACCCTGTTTCTGGACGAGATCGGGGAAATGCCGCTTTCGCTCCAGAGCAAAATCCTGCGCTTTCTGGAGCAGGGTGAGGTGCAGCGGATTGGCGGAACGGACACTCTTAAGGTGGACTGCCGCGTGATTGCCGCCACAAATGTGGACCTTAAGAAGGTCGTCAAAGCAGGCCAGTTCCGGGAGGATCTGTACTATCGGCTGGCGATATTCCCTGTGCAGCTTCCCTCGCTTCGCGAGCGCATGGAAGATGTGGATGCCTTGAGCGCGGGATTTCTGGCTCGCTTCTTTCCAGGCGCTGTGCTCCATCCTGACGCGCGGGCGCAGCTGCTGCAACACACATGGCCCGGCAACGTGCGTGAGCTGCGCAATGTGATTGAGCGCGCGTGCGTGTTCGCGGAGTCCCGGAGCGAGATCCTCCCCGAAGACATCCACTTCTAGTAGTCGATGTGGTGGTTGAGCGCTGCGCCTGGCCAACGAAGTGCTAGCGCAGACGTCCGCACCCCCCCGCTACAACTTGAGAGTGACCGACCTGGATGTGGTCTTTGCATTGCACGTAGGTAGGTGAATGTTGCCTAGTTCTCATGAAGTTCACATCGAAGCGCAGCGGCCACCGGCGCATGGGGCTTTGCTTGCCGAGGCGTTCTCGGATTTCATCTCCGCTTCGGCGCGCCTGGAGCTTTCCTATCGCGATTTGCAGGCGGAAGTCGCAGAGTTGAGCATGGCACTCTGCGATCGCAACCAGGCACTCACAGAGAGCCTGTCCGTAAACAGAACCATGGGTGACACGCTCCAGCGCATTCTGGAAGCGATCCCCTGTGGCGTGCTCGTGGTGGATGGTGAGGGTTCGGTACGGCTGGCGAACCCTGAGGCGGTTCGCCTGCTGGCTCTTTCAACGGCGCAGATGCCTACCCTGGACAGCATCCAGACGAAAATCGGACTTCATCTCGAGCTTCACGCCATGGAAGAGGGTACGGAGGACGAACAAGAGCTTTCGTTCGAACGTCCTGATGGTTGGCATTGGATCGCTGTACGCAGGGTCCACCTGCCAGGTCTGGAAACCAGCCTTGGCGCCAGCAAGGCAGAGGCTGTGCTCACTCTCCGCGACATCTCCGTTCGCAAGCGCATGGAGCAGGAGCGCGAGGCAGCCCGCGATGCTGTGGCCCTGTCGCAGGTCTCTGCACTGCTTGCGCACGAGATTCGCAATCCGCTGGCCAGCCTCGAACTCTTCGCCGGCTTGCTCACAGACAATCCGGAGTGCGGCGAAGAATGGCTTTCTCATCTGCGCGCTGGCATCCGTTCGCTGTCCGGCACAGTCAACAATGTGTTGACGCTGAACGGCAATGTATCGCTGACTACCGAGCGCGTGGACGTAGCTCACGAAGCTGCGATGGCTGTTCGCTTTCTGCAACCTCTCGCCAAACAGGCGAAGGTAGCACTTGAACTTGGGGAGCGATCCGAGCCGATGTGGTTCATTGGCAACAAGAACGCATTTCACCAGATCCTGTTGAATGTTTGCTCCAATGCCCTGCGTCACACGCCCGCGAAGGGGAAGGTCCGCGTCGCCTGCACGGCTCCCGGAGATGCTTCTGAGCCGATCCGCATCTCTGTGACTGACACGGGATGCGGCATCCCGCCGCAGAATCTTACGCGGGTCTTTGAGGTTGGCTTCAGCGGGTCAGGTACCACCTCCGGCCTGGGCCTTGCCGTGTGCGAACGGCTCATCAATCAACAGGGCGGCCTGATTCAGGTGCAAAGTCGCGTAGGCCATGGCAGCACCTTTACCCTGGAGCTTCCGCAGGCATGACACTTCTCGACACCGCTCCTAAGGTCCTCATCACCGATGACGAACCCGGCCTGCGTCTGGCGCTGCGGGCCAATTTTCTTCGCCAGGGCTGGCATGTGGAGACGGCCTCCTGCCTGAGCGAAGCTCTTGTCTGGCTTGGATGCCGAACCTTCGACCTCGTCCTGTGCGATGTGCGCATGAACGACGGCACAGGCTTCGAGGTCATGGAGGCCGTCCGTCAATGCAGGACGGAGACCGCGTTTCTGTTCCTCACGGCTTATGCTTCGGTCCCTGAAGCCGTTCGTGCCATGCAGGGCGGCGCTGTAGATTACCTGACCAAGCCCATCTGCTTCGAACAGCTGTTCGATGTAGCGACGCGAGTGCTGAACGGACGTAGCCGCCCGACAGCAACAGTCTCGGTCCCAAACGCGGGGGGCATGGTGGGCCGCTCCCGGGCGCTGCAGGCAGCGTTGGGTCGTGCACGAGCTGCCGCGGAGAGCGATGCCGATGTGTTGATCGAAGCAGAGAGCGGTACAGGCAAAGAGCTGCTCGCCCGCATGATCCATGACAGCAGCACCCGGCGCAGTAAGCCGTTCATCGCCATCAATTGTGCTGCCCTGCCCGAAGCCCTACTGGAGAGTGAGCTATTTGGCCATGCCCGTGGTGCCTTCACCGGAGCGATCACGGCCAAGGTCGGCAAGTTTGAGCTCGCCCATGGCGGAACGCTGCTGCTGGATGAGATCGGCGACATGCCCCTGAGTCTGCAACCCAAACTGCTCCGCGTATTGCAGGAACGCGTTGTGGAACGACTGGGGGAGAGTCGCCCCATTCGTACCGACATACGCGTGATTGCTTCCACCAATCTCCAACTCAGCAGCCGCGTCGACCGTGGCCTATTCCGAAGTGATCTCTTTTACCGGCTCAATGTAATCCCCTTAACACTGCCGCCATTGCGGGAGCGCAAGGAAGATCTTTCGTTGCTGGCACAGCACTTTGCGCAGAGCTTCGCTGCGAGATCCTCGCTGCGTGTTGTTGGACTGCACCCATCTTTTCTGGAACGCCTGGAGACCTGCGACTGGCCGGGGAATGTCCGTGAGCTGGCCAACTTCATGCAGCGGGTGCTTTCTATGTCTGTCGGCAGCGAAATTACGGCAGCTGTCTTTGACCGTGAACACCAGCCTCGAGAGCATCGCCCCCTCTATGCCGTGCCAAGGACCGCTTCACTGCCGCAGCAAACACAGCCTCTTTCGATGAACCATGTCGAACGCACACATCTGGAACGCACCCTGGAGCTGGTCGACGGAAACCGTACCCGCGCCGCCGAACTCCTCGGTATCAGTGTTCGCACCATGCGCAACAAAATCCGGCAGTACGATCTGCCACCAAGGCGGTATGCCTAGATGCCTACAGTACCGGTACTCTCTGAGCTCGAACGATATCTAAGTCTCACCAGCAAACGGGAGACGGTGATTGCTTCCAACATGGCCAACATCGATACGCCTGGATACCGCACGCAGGATGTGAACTTTCAGCGAGAGCTAAGCCGAGCCATGGCTGGTGCGGGCAGTGAGGCGACGTCCTCGCCGAATAATGTTGCCGTGTACAAGGTGCCGGGGCTCCTGGAGCGCCCAGATGGAAACAACGTCGATATGGACCGTGAATCGATGTTGCTCTCCGAGATACAGCTGCAGTACCAGGTCGGAACGCAGCTGATGAAGGCGCGGTTTCACCAACTCTTGTCAGCCATTAACGGCGGAGGACAGTAAGCATGGGTCTCTTTGACGCCCTCACCATCAGCGCCTCCGCACTTTCCGCAGAGCGCCAACGTTCAGAAGTGGCTGCTACCAATCTCGCAAATGTGGACACGACCCACACCAGTGCGGGTAAGGTTCCCTTTCAGCGACGAGAGGTCGTGTTAACCAGCGCCGGCGGCACCCAGTTTCGGGCCTTGCTAAACAATGCATCACTCGGCAGCTCGCGCACACAACCCGGCGGAGTCCGCCTAACCCATGTGGTGGGAGATCCGGCGGATCCGATCCGTCGCTATGAGCCGAGTCACCCTGATGCCGACAAGGACGGCTATGTCTCCTACCCAAACATCAACCCGGTGCAGGAGATGGTAGACCTGATGGGTTCTGTAAGGGCCTACCAGCTGAACGCCTCTGCCGTTAGCGCGAGCAAGCAGCTGATCCAGCAATCCATTGACATCCTCAAGAGCTGAAAGGACGCCTTCCATGCTGAGCAGTATAGGCACCAATCTTTCTTCCATCTCCTCCCTGTTGAACAACACACCTGCAAGCACCCAGCCCAGTGCAACAGGTGGCGGCTTTAACGATGTGTTTCAGTCGGCGCTACAGGGCGTCAACGATCTGCAGAGTGGCGCGGATGCAAGCGTTGGCAAGCTGCTGGGGGGCGCGCCCAACGCTGACGTCAGCAATGTTATGGTCTCGGTCGAAAAAGCTGACGTGGCCTTCCAGCTCATGATGCAGGTGCGGAACAAAATCGTGAGTGCCTATCAGGATATCGAGAAGATGCAGTTTTAGAGCTGAAGGACCATGGGCAAAAACTACCTACAACAAATGCAGCAGCTCTGGGCGCGGCTCACCTCCCGGCAACGACTTGTCGTCGTCGGTGGAACAATGCTGACGCTGGTGGCCTTCGCCGCAATGGTAAGAATCTTTGGCTCCCCCGAGTACAAGCCGCTGATGGTGGGTCTCGAGGCAGAAGATGTCCAGGCCATCAGCGCGCAGCTCTCGGCGAAGAAGATCCCGTTCCAGCTCACCCCGGACGGTAAAGGCATCAACGTAGCCGTTGATCAACTGGATGCGGCGCGTATGGAGATCGCATCGGAGGGCTCGCCGCACAGTGGCCGCATGGGCTTCGAGCTGTTTGACAAGACCTCCTGGGGACAGACCGAATTCGATGAGAAGGTCAATTATCAACGCGCGTTGGAAGGTGAACTCGAGCGCACAATCCAGACGCTGGGCGGGATCAAGCGAGCGCGCGTTCACCTTGTACTTCCGAGGCCGTCCATTTTCTTGGATCGCGAGCGCGGGGCCAAAGCCTCTGTGGCTCTTCGCATGAAACACGGCACGCTCTCTCCAGAGCAATTGGGATCCATTGCTCGCCTGGTGAGCGGCGCGGTGGACGGTCTCTCTGCGCGGGACGTGGTCATCATCGATGCCGATTCCAATGAGACACTCGGGAGCCATAGTGGCACGATGGAAGGCCGCGAGCTGGAGGCTGATCTCTCCAAGCGCCTGCTTGCTACACTAGGCCCCGCTGTAGGAGCTGATAACCTCCGCGCCAGCGTCAACGTCGAGTACGACCAGAGCAGCAGCGAAGAGAACCAAGACAAGTTCGACCCTGCAGTCTCCGCCGTGCTCACGTCACAGAAGACCAAGGAACAGGTGGGCGCTGGAGCAGCCGAAGGCGGTGTGGCCGGAACTGCAGCCAACTTGCCGGCGAATACACCGGGTGCTGCTGTCCCGGCGCAGGATGGGAGCCTGAACGGAGATGGCGCGCAGCTTTCAACTTCAGAGAACGCGACCTTTGGCGTGAATAAGACCGTTCGCCATACACAAACGCCGGCCGGTCGCATCCATCGCATCACGGCGGCCATTCTGATCAACGACCTTCAGGAGCGGCACGAGGTCAAGGGCAAGTGGATCTCCATTCCGCGCAAGCGAACGACGGCGCAGTTGGATCAGCTGACGGCGCTGGCGCGTGGCGTTCTGGGAGTTGATTCTCAGCGGGGCGATGTCGTCACCGTGCAAAACATGACCTTTGACGACCCAGGAGCCACAGAGGCAGCACCCAGCTGGGTAGACAGGGTGCGGAGTGGCCTGACGGATTACTCCACGCCGGTTCGTTACGCGGCGATGCTGCTGTTATTCGTGCTGGTGTGGGCCTTGATGTTCCGCCCCGTACAAAAACAGGTCCTGGCTTCGATGAAGGAACTGGGCGCCGGCAACCCTGGTACTCCGTTGCTGCAGACCGTTGCCAATACGAATGAGCTCTCCGCTGGTTCCGCGATTGGTATGGCCGACAACGACCTGGAGAGCGCCACGATGAAGCGCGAGCTGAACGAACTTATCCAGACCGAACCGGTTTCCATGACGCGTACGCTGCAAGCCTGGCTGCGTGAGGACAACGCATGAATGAGCTGAAGGATGCCACCCAACTAACCGGAGCACAGAAGGCTGCGATTCTTCTTACCGTGCTCGGTGACGATGCAGCCGCTGCCATCTTCCGCAATCTGCCCGAGGAATCCTTGCAGCGGATCACCCGCGAGATCTCACGGCTGGGCTTTGTGCCGGCGCATATCTCTCAGGGCGTCATCAAGGAATACCGGCAGATGATTCAGGCACGCGATTACCTCACAGAGGGAGGGCACGCCACCGCGCATCGACTGCTGGTCAAGGCTTTTGGAGAGAATGGTGCCAAGAACCTGCAACACCAGATGGTGCGTGTGGAGGAGCTGAATGCAGGGCGTGCGGAGTCACTGCAAAGGGCTGAACCCAAGCAGCTGGCGCGGCTGCTGGAAGGCGAGCACCCCCAGGCGGTGGCCCTGGTCCTGGGGCAACTGGAACCGAAGCAGGCTGCGGCACTGCTGAGTCATTTGCCACGTAGCACGCGAGCCGAATCGGTACGTCGCCTGGCAAATCTTCGGCAGTTCTCACCGGCCATTGCAGAGCGCATCTCTACCGCCGTATACCGTCGCCTCCGATCTGCAGGCGAAGTGAACAAAAGAAATTATTCAGGGTTCCAGAACGTTGCCGCTCTGATGAACAGCGTTGATTCGGATACCTCACGCGAGATCCTCGAAAACATTGAGAAAGAAGACGCGAAGCTCGCGGGCAGCATTCGCGAACTGATGTTCACCTTCGAAGATTTCGCTCGTCTCGACGATGGGCAGCTGCGCGAGCTCTGCTCGGCGGTCGACCGCAAAGTCCTGGCGATTGCTCTGAAGGGCGCACAACCGGACCTGCGCGAGCGCTTCTTCAAGCTCATGTCATCCCGTGCGGTGGAGATGTTGAAGGAAGACATCGATGCCCTGGGGTTAGTTCGCGGCAAAGAAGTCACGAAAGCTCATGGCGAGATGGTGAGCCTGGCACGGCGACTCGAAGAAGAAGGCAAGATGGTCCTACGCAGCGATGAAGGAGAATCCTTTGCCTAAGGTGCTGTTTACGTCCGTAAAAGCTTTGGAATATCGGGACTTGGCGCCACCACCGATAGCACCGCCGTCGAAAAAGGCCGAGGTAGCAAGCATTCCACCACCTCCGAGTTTCAGCGAGGAGCAGGTGGCAAGGCGAATTCAGGACGCATTGGCCCAAGCTGAGCAGCACTGGATCGCCCAATCCGAAGCCCGGGAGAAACGTCGCGAGATGCAGCTTCAAAGCGCTCTGGAAGGCTTCGCGGCACAGCGCTCCCAGTACTTCCGTCAGGCTGAAGCTGAGGTTGTGCATCTAGCGCTGGCTGTCTCGCGAAAGATCCTGCAGCGCGAGGCAAAGCTCGACCCCGATCTACTGGCGGCCCTGGTACGCATCGCGTTAGACAAGATGGGAGCGGGGCCAGTGGTTCGTATCCGTGTTGCAGCGGGCGAGCTTGCTGCATGGCAAGCGAAAGCCGGCTTTGCCGATACAGGATTCCAAGTGGAACTGGTCGCTGAAGCGACGCTTGACCTTGGCGAGTGCGTGGTCGAAACAGATCTCGGGACGGCGCATCTTGGCTTTGAGGCACAACTGAAGGAGGTAGAGGAGGGCATGCTCGACCTGCTGGCACTGCGTCCCCAGGCAGTTGCACTCCTGCGCCCTGACCGATCGCTCCAATCGACGGCTGCTGCATGATGGAAGGGACCTTCGCCTCGCTGCATCGGCACCTCGAGGAACGCAGCTCCGTTCGCTGGCAAGGCCGCGTGCTCGAGGTGACCGGCAACCTGGTGGAATCAGAGGGCCCCGCCGGAACAGTCGGCGAAGAATGTCAACTGCACGGCGCGAACGGACAGGTCTTCCGTGGAGAAATCATCGGCTTTCGCAGCCGCACCATCCTCTCCATGATGACCGAGAATCCGATAGGTGTGCGCTTCGGAGATCCTGTGATTGCTCAGGGGAAGCGACCCTCTGTGCGTGTTGGCGAGTCGCTTCTCGGCCGCGTCATCTCGCCGCTTGGAGAACCCTTGGATGGTCTTGGGCCCTGCGGCGGCATGCTCACCAGGCCCGTGGAGGGCAAAGCGCCCCAACCACTGACCCGAGTGCCGATCCGTGAGCCACTGGGCTGCGGTGTACGTGCCCTGGATGCCTTTGTGCCCTGCGGTCGCGGGCAGCGGCTCGGTATCTTTGGAGGCAGTGGTGTCGGTAAGAGCACCCTGCTCGGAATGATGGCGCGCGGAACAGCCGCCGAGATCATCGTGATGGCCTTGGTCGGGGAGCGTGGCCGCGAGGTTGGAGAGTTTCTGGAAGTGCTCGGAGACGAAGGCCTGCGCCGTTCCGTGTTGGTCGTCTCCACGTCCAACGAATCTGCGCTGCTGCGCTTGCGGGCTCCCCTTACGGCGACCGCTATCGCTGAGTCCTTTGCCGCACAGGGCAAGAACGTGTTGCTTGTTGTGGATTCCCTCACCCGCTTTGCTATGGCCCAACGTGAAATCGGGCTCGCAGCCGGGGAGCCGCCCACAGTGAAGGGATACACGCCGTCGGTGCTCAACAAACTTGCGTGTCTTGTTGAACGAGCGGGACGCTTCATCACAGGCAGTATCACTGCCTTCTATACGGTGCTCATGGAAGGGGACGACCAGCAGGATCCCGTCGTCGATACGGTACGGTCCCTGCTTGACGGCCACATCGTGCTTGACCGCAGTCTGGCAGCACGTGGGCAATATCCTCCGGTAGCCATCCTTGATAGTCTCAGTCGGCTTATGCCCGCGATCACCACGCCGACCCATCTGGAAAAGGCTCGCGCCCTCCGTGAATTGCTAAGCGCCTACACGCGCTCTGAAGACCTGATCCGGATCGGTGCCTATCAAAGAGGGGCAGATTCCCTGCTGGATCGCGCAGTCGATCATCTGCCATCGTTGCAGGCCTTTCTGCGTCAGGGTACAGGCGATCTTTGCTCGTTCGCTGAGGCCGAGCGAATGCTGCTCAGCCTTCCTTCCTGATCCCATGGCGCCCCCCTTCTCTCTAGCCGCGGTACTCGCCCTGCGCCAACGCAGGGAGGAGGCGGAAGAGCGCATACTTGCAGCTCTGGGCGCGCAGCGGCAGGAGGTGGAAAAGACACTCCTCCGAGTGGCCCACGAACTCCGTCTATGGAATCAGGCACGCGCCAGTGACATAGGCTCTGTTCATTCCGGGGCGATGCAACAGGCCAGTTACGCCCGGTACGAGGTGCTCTGTGTCGCTCAGAGTCAATTGCAGGAACAGCTACGCTCCCTGGAAGCACAACGCCTGCTGCAGCAACAGGTGTACCTTGCGGCGCGGAGCGGGCGAAAGATGCTCACCGAGCTTCAGACGCAGCAGCGCGACACCTGGGAAGCGGACATGCAGCGTCGCGAGGCACAGCGTCTGAATGACCTCTTCAACGCGCGGCGCACACGTCACTAGGCAAAGTTTGCAGCGCGGCAACAGGCAAGAGTTGCCGGGTTTCAGGTTTGCGCGGCAATCTTGCCCTCAGTAGTGCAGCTTTGCCCAGCATTTTGAGCTTTCTGATACATGGGAGTTTGGCAAGCCATTTGCAATAAGAGAAGCATGCAGGTAACGCTGAACCCGCCGGTGAAGGAGAACGACAGCTTGGGCAAAAGCCCGGCTGCGTCCAGTTCGCCTCCGGAGGGGAGCTTCCTGCAGATCTTCAGCAGCAGCGCTGCCGAAGCTGATGGGATGAGTTCTCCTTCAACGAACTCGGTCCCGCCCGCAATCCCGCAGGCCGATAAAGCTGGAGGCAGCGTTTCCCGCAACGTTCGCGAAAAAAGTGAGAAGGAGAGCAAGCTCGACAAGGTCAATGACGCTGGTACATTGACCGCCCCCATGTCGTGCACTTCGCTGGCCTCAAGCGGAGTCGCCTGGCATCTCGATCCAGGCACGTTGACCCCGCTTCCGAATAGCAGCAACGCAAACTCGGTGCCGTCTGCCGCCACGCAAACTGCCTTCGCACCCTCAACAGGATCCATGGTGGCGATGCAGGAGCAGCCTCTGACTGCAATGTCTCTGATGAACGTTCCGGGGAAAGTCTCGAGCGCTGTCGTGACCGGGAGCCGGATGCGCCCTTCAATGACTGAAGATCCCACACAGGTTCACAGTTCAAGTACGGAAGATGCCGATCCGACACAGGCGCCAGCATCGCCTGTAGTGCAACCGGACCCGACCACATCTTCCCTAAGCGCCGCATCGGCAGCAGCATTGCCGCAGTTCGTCTCCCTTCTGCAAGAGCCTCCTAATCCACAACGTATTTTGACCGGCGTTCCCGGAACAGAGCGAACTGCAAACCCCTTGGCGAGTCGTACGTCCGATCGTACCGACGCAGCACCTGTCTCCGGGGCGAAAACGCAAGCGGTAACGCAGGAAACTCTTCCAGGCACGCCAGCGAGCATGCAACAGGCTGCGGCTGCAAGCGCAATTAGCCTCACGACGTCGTTCAGCATGCCGAATCCTGAAGCCTCCAGTCCCGTCAGAGCAGGAAACGTCTCAGGAGGTATCAAAACGCCAGCCCAATCTACCGCGCTAATAGGAGGGTCAGACCTCCAGGTGAGCATCACAGCCAGCCCCGCCCCTGTTCAGGCGACGGGCCTGGTGACAGAAGTCGTTAACAGGAGCGCTCCTACAGCGCCCAAAGATCAAGACGATTCCGCAATCCGCCTCCCGCCAGCAGGTTCCACCGGAATGTCCACGTCGCAAGCCAGTGCAAATGCCGCCGCGCCTGTGGGCGCCTCACCATCCGGTAGTCAGAGCGCAAGCTCCACGAGCAACAACGCGGATGCAGTCAATGCGCAAGTGCCAGCAGCGAGCCCTGAACCATCGGGTGTCGTCACAGCGCATCTGCTGCAGAATCTTTCAAAGTCGGAGATGCAGGTGCATGTGAACGCACAGGAGTTCGGCAGGGTCTCCATCCACGCCACCTATGGGCGAGGCGCGCTATCGACGGAGATCTCTCTGGAGAACGCTGATCTGCGGTCCGCTCTCTCCGCACAGCTACCTTCGCTTGAGCAGAAGCTTGGGCAGGACCATGGCCTGCGCTCGTCCATTACAGTGAACAACCTCGGCAATGGTCAAGGGACAGCCGGAGACGGCCGGCAGGGACAGACCGATGCGCCGCCGCAACGCCGTGCTTACGAACGCTCGTCTACCTCAATCAATCACAACGGCTTGGATGGGCTGACTACGCCCTCACCAGGGCTCGCACATGCCAATCTACCTGGCAGCAACCGTCTTGATATCCGTATCTGATCCGCCTAACTCCAAGGAGAAATCTGCATGTCTTCCCTCTCGATCCTCAATCCTGCGCAGAGCAACAGCGCATCACTGTTCCCCAGCTCCCCTGTCACGGCAAAGGCCAATGCTGCATCTTCAACGGCGGCATCATCTTCTTCCAGCAGCAATTCGCAGACGAGCCTGAACTCGCTGGGCAACACCTTTCTTCAACTGCTCACACAGGAGCTTCAAAATCAGGACCCCACAGCGCCCATGGACAGCACCCAAATGGTGGGCCAGATGATCTCCCTCAACCAGCTGGATCAGCTGGCAAGTATCAATCAGTTGCTGACCTCGCAGTTCAGCAGCACAACTTCCACGACCACACCCACCCCGTAATCGCACTGTTTCCCCTGCGCCCCCTCGTTGTTTGCATGCACGTCAATCTCTCTCGGAGCTCTTCCTCATGTCTCTCTTCTCCACTCCCCTGTCCGGCTTGAATGCCAGCTCCACGGCGCTCCAGGCGATCTCCAACAATCTTGCCAACATGAACACCGACGGTTACAAGTCACAGACCGCCGTCTTCTCCGACGTCTTCTATCAGACGTACGGCACCAGTGGAAACAACAACCCGATTCAGACCGGCTTCGGCACCCAGGTCCAGGGCATGTCCACGAACCTGACCAACGGCTCGGTGACATCTACCGGTGTCAGCTCCAACATGGCACTGAACGGGTCTGGATATTTCGTGACTCGCGACACCGCCGGTGCGCTCAGTTACACGCGCGCCGGAGACTTCACCACCAACACCAGCGGGCAGCTGACGAGTCTCGACGGCAACCTGGTTATGGGCTACCCCGCTGTGGGAGGCGTGGTCACCACCAACACCGGGCTGCAGGCGATCAACGTGGGACAGGGATCGACCGTTGCCGCCACGCCCACATCCACTTTCACGATGACAACAAATCTGAACGCCTCCGCTGCTGTGGGCAGCACCTATTCGCCGACGCCGTTCAATGTCTACGATTCACTCGGCGGATCGCACCTGCTGAGCATCAACTACACCAAGACGGGAACCAACACGTGGAGCTATGACGTCACAGTCCCTTCAGCCGACATACAGGGCGGCACCGGAACCAGTTCGTCCCTCGGCTCTGGCACGTTAACCTTTGACAGCTCGGGAGCCCTGTCGAACCCCACCGGAACGGTGCAGCTGCAATCGAGCGGGGTCTTCAGCGATGGTGCTTCCGCGATCACGCCGACCTGGGACCTAGCCGACAACAGCAACGCGTCGCTGATTACACAGACAGCAAGCGACAGCACCAACAGCAGTCAGACACAGAATGGGTTTGCCGCGGGTACCCTTTCCAGCTACTCCGTTTTGAAGGATGGAACCGTCCAGGCCACCTTCAGCAACGGGCAGAACCGGGCCATCGGCCAGGTTGCCGTCGCGACCTTTGCGAATCCTGAGGGACTTCAACTGGCTGGCAACAATCAGTACCAGGTCACCTCTTCGTCGGGTCAGGCGGTTGTGGGTACGGCGGGTTCCGGTGGTCGCGGCACCATCGTCGGTTCCAGTGTGGAGCAATCCAACGTGGACGTAGCCACGGAACTGTCCGCGCTCATCGTGGCACAGCGCTCGTATGAGGCCAATGCAAAGGCGATTACCGCGTTCGACCAGATCGAGCAGGACACCATTGCCATGAAGAGCTCATAAACATCGGCTGAGCATTTAAGTAGAGGGACTGTTCACCACAAAGGCGATGGTCCCTCTCATTAAAGTCTCATGTTCCTGGTTGTAAGAAGTCACTCTGGCCCGTAACCAGGATGCCCGATGGGCCGACATCCCTGTGTTTTCATCACAGCTCCTTGGCTGCCACTAACACAAAGGAACCACACACACCTGTTTGGTCGCCCACCTGCCACTTACTTCGTTGAAGGCACGCCCATCCATGCCTATAGGCATCGCTGGTCCACGTTCCTCAAGGAGAAGTTTGTTAGATGGGCAACGCAGGTATAGGTACAGCACCTCCGGTCCTCTTACCCCCCGGCACCAGGCCTGATACGCCGGATCCGCTAGCACGTGCGTACGATCTGCCATGCACGCTGGTTCTGGAGACACCAGCAGACGACTTCAGCGTTGGGACACTGTTGCGATTGCAGCCCGGCAGCATCGTGACCACAGCGGCCCAGCAGAACGAAGACCTTTGGCTCAAGGTGAACGGCCAACTGGTCGGCATGGTGGAGATCGATGTACTGGGAGACCGCCTCGCTGTCCGCCTTACGGGGATGGCATGATCCTGGGCTTCAGAGCACATCGGCTTGCCTCCAAGTCACCGCAAGCGGTCACACAGGACAATTTCTGTTCAGTTGCAGCGGCGACGCAGGACACGCTGGGTACTGCGCCCCTGTTGACCTCGCTGAGCCGCGCCTTTCAGGCAAGCTGGCAATGGCTGCAGCTCCAGGGAAAGTTACGTGTTCTGCGAGCAAGCAACCGCCGTCTGCGAATCACTGAGACCGTCTCGCTCGGAGACAAGCGTTTCGTCTCCCTCATCGAAGTAGATGGTCGTTCGTTTCTGATTGGAGGGGGGGCCGGCAACGTCGCTCTGCTGACGACGCTCCCGCCGCAGGCAGAAGACCAGCCATTCAGCAGCTTTCTCAGTTCCGCACTGCGAGAGAAAGAGTCAGTATGAGCCATACTGCGCGTCGCACGCTGTGGGCTGGGATGGCGCTGTTGGGGTGCTCCTTGTATTGGGCGCCTGCCGTGCAGGCAATGACGCACGTGAAGGCGAGACCTACCTCCTCCCAGTTCTCGGTCATATCAGCTTCCATGCAGATATCTCACATCGTCTCTAGAGACGCTATGCGAGAGATCTCACGGTCGATGCTTCGAGCCAAGGCTGTCCCGCACGCTTCCACGCGGCCGTCCACGGTTCCAGCCGAAGAGCAGCTGCCACCCACGCGTGGATTTCTTGCCTCGCAGCCGCAAACGGTCACTGCACCTTCACAAACCGGCTCAACGCTGCCGCCCACGGCTCCCTCGGTGCTGAAACCGTCAAGCCCTTCCAACGCCATCCCACCGCTGCCAGCCCCGCTACCGGCCTCTGTTGCAAACCGCGGGATAGGGACACCGGGGCAGCCCATTCCATCAAAAGCGACGCCGGCAAGCTCTGCCCCGGGGACCCTGCCGGCAGTTGCCGGAAGCGCGAGCTCCAGGCGAAATGAGCTTCTGCCACCAGGTCCACTGTCCGCAACGCCGATGGGAATCGCCGTCACGCCGGGCGAGGTACGCGTCTCCGGGCTGGGCGGCAGTTCCGCTCCCTGGACCATCGTTCTTCTGCTGACCGCGCTTACGCTAATCCCCTCTCTGCTGATCTGCGTAACACCTTTCGCCCGCTTGCTTGTGGTCTTCCACTTCCTCCGTCAGGCGCTCGGACTGCAGACCACACCGTCGAATCAGACGCTGATCGGGCTTACGTTGATCCTCACTTTCTTCATCATGGAGCCGGTCGGGCAGCAGATCTATCACGGGTCCTTTGAACCGCTGCAGCGGGGCGAGATCACTGCCTTCGAGGCCATCTCACGCGGCCAGGAACCCATGCGCGAGTTCATGATTCACTTCGTGCGCGAGAAGGATGCTGCCCTGTTCCTTGACATCGCCAAAGAACCGCGCCCTCACGACATTCGCGACCTCTCCATGCGCGTGCTGCTGCCCGCCTATATCGTCTCCGAACTCAAGGCTGGCTTCCAGATCGGCGCTGTGCTCTTCCTGCCTTTCCTCGTGGTGGACATGGTGGTGGCTTCAATCACGACTTCGGTTGGCATGATGCAGCTGCCACCTGTGGTGATCTCAACACCATTGAAACTCCTGCTTTTTCTGATGGTTGATGGCTGGCACTTGCTGATCAGCGCCTTAATGCGGAGCTTCCAATAATGGGCGTAGATCAGGTGGTGAACCTTGGCCGAACGATGCTGCTTGAAGTCGCGCTGCTGATTCTGCCCATCCTGGCGCTCGTGCTCGTGGTGAGCTTCCTGATCAGCATCGTGCAGGTGCTCACTTCGCTGCAGGACCAGACCCTGTCGGCTGTTCCCCGTCTGCTCACCACAGGCGTAGCTCTCTTTGTACTCATGCCCTGGATGTGGCGGCACCTGGCCCTGTACACCGTCGGCGTGCTGTCCGATTTTCGTGGGGTACTGCAATGAGCACGTGGACGCTGCAACAATTCATCACTGCCTTTCTCACCATCAGCGTTCGTCTGTCCGGGCTGATGCTCTTTGCTCCGTTCTATGGCAGCCAGTCCATCCCGCCACGTGTAAAAGCTGGTCTGGTTTTCGCGGTAAGCCTGCTGTTCTTCCCCCTGCTTGCCCCACAACTGTCCCACATGGACCTCAGCGCATGGCCGAGCTACGTTCTCGGTGAGCTCACTATAGGCGTCGCCCTGGGCATCGCAACGAACCTTGTTTTCGACGCCGTGCAGATGGCGGGGGGCGTGCTCAGCACACAGATGGGCTTTTCGCTGATCAACATACTCGATCCCCAGACGCAGGTCGAATCCACCGTCATGGCGCTCTTCCACCAGATGATTGCCATGCTCATCTTCCTACGGCTGGATGTGCACCTCTGGCTGTTGCGCGCCGTGGGCCGCAGCTTCGCTGTCCTGCCACCTGGATCCGCGCACCTTTCCCGCGCATTCACACTGACAACGATTTCAGCCGTCGGAAATGTGTTCAGCATGGGTCTGCAGATTGCCGCCCCTGTGCTCTCCGCGACCTTCCTGACCGACATTGTGCTGGGCCTGCTTGGCAAAGCGTCTCCCCAGGCACCCCTGATGGCGCTTGGAACGCCGCTGAAAACCCTGCTCGGCCTTGCCATCCTGTTCCTTGGGCTGCGGTACTGGCCAGCCATGCTGGACCGCTTCTTTCTGAGCTCGATGGAGCTCTCCAACCGCATGCTCGTGCAGGCACGGTGACATCCATTGCCTGAAGCTAACCAGACAGAAAAAGCAACACCGCAGCGTCGCAAGAAGGCCCGCGAGCAGGGCCAGGTGGCGCGCTCACGCGAGCTCCCCAACCTGCTCGCCCTCGCCGGCGCAATTGGTGCCGTGATGGTGATGGGTGCTGACATGGGCACGCACTGGCGGATGTTCTACGCGAGCGTGCTTGCCAGCGCTTCCAGTGACAGCTTCAGCGCGGATGGCCCGCTGTTGTTCTGGAGCTCAGTGGAGGTGTTGCGTTGGATAGGACCTGTGCTGTTGACCGCCATGCTGCTCTCCGTTGGGGCTAGCTTGTCACAGGGTGGCCTTAACATTGCCCCGGCCGCACTGCAACCCAAGTTCGGGCGCCTCAGCCCAGCCAGCCGTATGAAGCAGATCTTCTCCATGACCAGCCTGAGCAGCCTGGGCAAATCACTGATTCCCTTTGCTGCCATCGCGGTTCTGGCAATCAACGCTCTGCGGGAGCGCTGGGGAGAGCTGGTGCGTGCCTCGCAGATCGACGTCCGCTCCCTTAGCTCGTTGGTTGGCGCCACGGCCTTGACCGTGGCATGGAAGTCTGGCCTCGTTCTGCTGGCGTGGGCGGCTGTGGACTACGGCTTTGTGTGGCGGCAGAACGAATCCCAACTGCGCATGAGTCGGGAAGAGATCAAGAAGGAACACAAGGAGACCGATGGCAATCCGCACATCAAAGGGCAGATCCGCAAGCTGCAGCGTGCCATGCGGAAGAAGCGCTCCCTGCAGGCAGCGGCCACGGCCACGATTGTGGTCACCAACCCTACTCACTATGCTGTTGCGCTCAAGTATGAGCCGGCCATGAGTGCTCCGGAAGTCGTCGCAAAGGGTCGCGATCTGCTGGCGCAGAAAATCAAGCAGATCGCGTATGAGAACGGGGTGACGGTGATGGAGAACAAACCGCTCGCTCAGGCTCTCTACAAGACGGTCGAGGTTGGCGACTCCATCCCGGGACAGCTCTATCAGGCGGTGGCGGATGTGCTGGTCGTGGTCTTCCGCGCACAGGCTGAGCTGCGCGAACAGGAACGTATGCGCCGCGCGCGCAATGCCGCAGGAGAGGTGATCCAGCCACGATGAATACGGCAACCTTGAACAAATTTCTGAAGGGCTCCGGCGAATGGATGGTGCCCATCACTGCCGTCACCATGCTCTTTGTCATGCTGGTACCGGTACCCAGCTTTGTGCTGGACCTGCTCTTGACCTGCAGTATTGCGGCTTCGGTGCTGGTCCTGCTGACGGCCATCCAGGTTCTGCGCCCGGTGCAGTTCTCTGTCTTTCCGAGCCTCATATTGCTGCTCACACTGATGCGGCTTTCGTTGGACCTCGCCAGCACGCGCCGCATCCTGCTGCACGGCAATGAGGGTACCTCCGCCGCGGGCGCTGTCATCGAGGCCTTTGGCCAGTTCGTCGTGGGTGGTAATTACATTGTCGGCTTTGTGCTGTTTCTTGCGCTGGTGGCCATTCAGTTTCTGGTCATCAGCCATGGTGCCGTGCGTACCGCCGAGGTGACCGCGCGCTTCACTCTGGACGCCATGCCGGGCAAGCAGATGGCCATCGATGCCGATCTGAACGCTGGCCTCATCAACGAGGAGAAAGCCCGTGAGCGCCGTGAGGCCATCGCGCAGGAGGCAGAGTTCTGTGGTGCCATGGACGGCGCCGCTCGCTTCAGTCAGCGTGACTCACTGGCCACTGTGTTGATCCTCGCCATCAACATCATTGCCGGCTTTCTGATTGGCGTCTTTCAGCAGGGTGTTCCCTTTGCGGAGGCTCTGAAGACCTACACCATCCTCACTGTCGGCGACGGTCTGGTGTCCATCCTCCCCTCGCTACTGGTCTCCGTTGCTGGCGGCATCGTCGTCACCCGCTCTGCCAGCAAGCAGACGCTCGGTGTGGATGTGCAGAGTCAGCTCATTCGACAGCCCATGCTGCTCTGGATCGCAGGCGGCGTGCTGTGCGCCTTCGGTCTGATACCCGGTCTGCCCAAAATGGCGTTCTTTATGCTGGGCGGCGGCCTGATGTACGCCGCCTACCGCATGAAGAAAAGCACGGATGGTGAAGAAGCCGAGGTACGAGCGAATGACCCAGCCGCCCCGAAAGCTCTGCCCTCTGTCACCGAGGCTATTGATGCCGCGCTCAAGCTGGATGAATTAACGCTAGAGGTCGGCAGCGGGCTCGTCTCGTTCGTAGACGAGCGGCAGGGCGGCCAGTTGCTGCCGCGTATCCGCGCGCTGCGCAAGAAGCTCGCCCAGCAGCTCGGTTTCATGGTCCCGTCCATTCATATCACCGACAACGCCGGGCTACGCGAAGGGCAGTATGTCGTCCAGTTGCGCGGTGTCGAGATAGCCCGCTGGGAGCTGCGCCGAGGCTCCCTGCTCGCAGTGAGCTCCTTGCCCGGTCCCATTGATCTGCCGGGACTCGACACCCAGGAGCCCGCCTTCAACGTCACTGCGAAGTGGATCACGGCCGAGCACCAGGCGCAAGCCATTGCCCGCGGCTGCACGGTCGTGGAACCCATCTCGGTCCTGGTGGCGCACCTTGCTGAGCTCATCAAGCAACACGCGCACGAGCTCCTTTCCCGCAGCGAGACCAAGCGACTTGTAGACCGGCTCAATGATTCGCACCCCAAGCTCGTCGAAGAGCTCATTCCCAAGCTGCTGACCCTGGGTGAGCTGCAGAAAGTCCTGCAACAACTGTTGCGCGAGCAAGTCTCCATCCGTGACCTCGGTTCCATTCTCGAGAGCCTCGTGGAAGCGGCCGCCGTCAACAAGCACCCTGTATCGCTGGTCGAAGCAGCGCGGCAGTCTCTTGGCCGCGCACTGATTCAGCCGCTGCTTGCTGCCAATGGCGAGCTCAAGGTCGTCACCCTCGACAACTCCATTGAAGAAGAGTGCACCCGGGCCGGCAACCTGCTACCCGGACAGATCACCTCCAGCGCGTTGCAGGTATCGGTAGCGCGGCGTGTGCTGGAGAGTCTGCGTACCAACTTCGGGGAAGAGATCGGCGGCGCTCCGCCTGTGCTTCTATGCTCGTCGCCGGGACGCTTCTATTTGCGCCGTCTGCTCGAACCCTTCCTGCCCAAGGTGGTCGTGATCTCCCCCACGGAAATCCCTTCAATCACGCAGGTACGCACTCTGGGTATGGTGCGCTGACCCTCAACACTGCCTGACTTCACCCTGGAGACACGTACACATGGATGTGAACACCACGACCGCCATACCAGACACCTCTGCAGAGCCAGCAGGAAAGGTGCTGCCCTGTAACTTCCGTTCTGCCGGTCGGCTGTCCAACGACAGCATTCGCCATCTACGCACCATGCACGACACCTTCGCGCGCAACGTGGCGCACTCGCTGGATATGTTTCTGGGATCCCCGCTGGGCGTCAAGATGGTCGCTGTCGAGCAGCTCGGAGCGCGCGAGTTTGCTTCCTCCTTGAGCAGCGGCAGCTATCTTGTGCCGTTTACCCTGATGCCCCTGCAGAACCGTATCGTCATCAAGTTCGACGGTGCGCTGATGTTTCCTCTTTTGGATCTGCTGCTGGGCGGCTCTGGCGATCCATTCGAGGGGACGCGTGAGCTCACGGAGATTGACGAAGAGCTCGCGCGCAGCTTCACCGACCTCATCGCCGCTCAGCTTGAGCAAACATGGAAGTCCTGCAGCGTGTCCGTCATGCCTGCGGCCTCCTTGAAACCCTCCATGCTTGGGCAGATCTTCGCCATGGAAGAGCGTGTCATCTCGTTGCACTTCGAAGTCACACTTGGCACAACGATCGCCGGTATGCGCGTTCTTTTACCGATGGCCTTCTGCCACGCCCTCGTGCGGTCAAGCCAGATGGAAAGCACGCGGCGTATCGGCCAGGAGCACGCCGGCACCCATCGTCTGCGGGAACGTCTTCTGGATTGCAACATGACTCTGTCGGCCGAGCTGCTGGAGGCCCACATCACTGTAGGCGAGATGATCGACCTGCGCCCGGGTGCCGTCCTCAACCTCCGCACCGCTGTGCAGAGCCCCGTACGACTCAGCGTCGGAACCTATCCACTGTTTGAGGTAACACCGGTGCGTCGCGGCGGGCACAAGACCGCCCAGCTCGGCCGTCCCTGCCTCCCATCCCAAGCCCTTCAAGGATAGACATCCATGTCACAGAAAGCTCCCTTTCCTACTGTCTTCTCCCAGGCACTACGAGCGGCCGCCGAAGCCCACACGGGCTCCAAGTGGGAAAGCCGCCTTACGCCTGCCTCGCTCGACACAGCCGCGATGCGTGACACGCCATTGGCGGTGGCCTTGCGGTTTCGTGGCGAGTTCGACGGCGAGCTCTTCCTCTGTCCCGATGAGCAAGCCTCGCAGCACACCTTCGCGGCAGCTGGGGACCCAGCCGTCGCACAGAACTTCCCGTCTGCCTGGCTCGACCTATGTGAAAGCACGGCCGATCGTATCGCGCAGACCCTGTCCGCTGAGCTCGGTGTCGTTGAGTTGGAGGACTGCCGTTTGCTGCCCCTCCCGTCTCACGTCACGTCCTTAGCAGACGTACAGCTGCATGCCGGGGACCTGCGCCAGGGAACCATTGCGCTGCTTGGCGATACCAGGCTTCGCGCAAGTCTGGAGAAGGTTGGCATACAGGCTGTTCTTTCGGCTGACACCTCGTTGCAGACCACGTCGAACCCTGGGCAGCCGCCCCTACAGCGTGTGATTGATGTGCCCCTCGCCGTGACCTTGCGCTTCGGTCAAAGGCAGCTCACGCTGCGCGAGCTCCTGGAGCTGAATACCGGATCCCTGGTGGAACTGGATCGTCAGGTGGAAGAACCTGTCGAGCTCATGCTCGGCGAACGCGTCATCGCCCGCGGCGAAGTCGTCATCGTGGACGGCAACTACGGTATGCGCGTCAGTGAAGTTGTCGAACATCCCGCCCACCGGTTGACGGGCGTGGCTTAACGAACTCGCTGAAAGGATCCGCTATCCATGCATCCGCCGTGCTCCCATGCTGATCGCGACAGTCCACTTAGACTGTCTGCTCCGGCGTTACTCCCTTCGCTCCGTGAGTTGGCTCTTGCTGCTGCCCAGACGTTGCCGTTGCTGGCCACCACACAGCTGTGCCTTGCGCTTGCACTGCATGCGGAGTCGCTCGATCTGAGGGAGCTAAGCTCCATCCTCAGCAAGGACCCGGTGGCTGTGCTGCGGCTCTTTTGCCTGGCGGCAGAGCACAGCAAAGACGAAAGCAAGGAGACGTCCGATGGACCTCAGCGCATCGAGGACTGCCTCGCCACCCTGCACCGTAGGGATCTTCTGCAGCACCTCTGCACACCAAACCTTTTTAGCTCAGGGAAGCAGGCCATCGCCATCGCTTTTGCGCGGCACGCCTTTCTCATCGCCTTCTACGCGCGCCAGGTCGCCTTTGCACTGAACCTGAACCCGGAGCGTGCCTTTCTGATCGGCCTTCTGCACGAGATTGGAACGCTTCCCGTGCAACTGGGGCGCCTGGCCCTCGACTCGACCCCGGAAAGTTGTGGAGCACTTGCCGCTGCGGTGGCCGACAGCTACCGCCTACCGCCTTTCCTGTGCCACGCCCTTCCTGAAATCCATCGTGGTGCGCCACATTCGATCTGGGTGGCCATGGTGCACGCAGCTCATGATCTTGCTGCGCACAAAGAGTCGCGCCGGCAACAAGACCGGATGCAGCAAGGATCCGTCGCATCGTTTGAACTCTCATTCTGAGAGCCCGGTGAGAGCATCCGCTGCGCACTCACGTCTGCCTGCCTCTAATCTCCCCGCAGTCTCCCCCATACGCGGTACCAAACACGAGCTAGTCGGCAATCCTTGCCGGGTCGATTGGCACACCGATTGCTCCTATAGCAACTGAGGACTGTATGGATAGTGGACTCTACGCAGCATGTGCCGGACTGATGGCACGCAGCGCATCACTCGACACAATCGCTTCCAATCTTGCCAATGCAAGCAGCAGCGGCTTCCGTGGGCAGCGCAACATCTTTGGCACGGTGCTTGCCGAAGCAAAGCACCATGGCAAGATGTCGGCATTGAACCAGGTCACGAACAGCTATGGTGTGCTGTCCGGCACGGACATGGACCAGACGCAGGGCACGCTGACCCGCACGGGCAACGATCTTGACGCTGCGCTGGAGGGCCCAGGCTACTTTAAGGTGCAGACACCTACAGGAGTCGCTTACACCCGCAACGGCAGCTTCCAGGTCTCGTCCACGGGCCTGCTGACGACTGCATCCGGGGATGCCGTGCTTGGCCAGAACGGGCCGATCAGGCTCGCACGCGGTGCCGTGACCATTGGCGCGGACGGCACTGTCTCTTCCGGTAGTGCCATCACGGGCAAGCTCATGGTGGTCGACTTCTCTCCATCAACGACCGTGAGCAGCCGGGGAGGCAGCTACTACACCGCGCCTGCCGATGGCGAGCGCGTGGCCACCGCCACCAATATCAGGCAGGGCTCGGTGGAGAACTCCAACGTGAGCCCGATCGACGGAGTCGTTTCGCTTATTACAGCGCAGCGGTCAGCCGAGTCCATGCGTCACGTGCTTTCCATGCTCGATTCCGAAATGGATAAAACCGCCGCGGGCGATCTGGCTCGTGTGAACGCAGCTTAGGAGATTTGATCAATGGTTCGCGCTTTATACACCGCCGCCAGCGGCATGAATGCTCAACAACTCAATCTGGACAACATCGCAAACAATCTCGCGAACTCGTCCACGTCTGGCTTTCAGCAACGCCGCATGCAATTCACTGACCTGCTTTATCAGAACCAGGTCATGCCTGGCTCTGCAGCCACACAGCAGACCACCGTGGCCTCGGGTATGCAGATTGGGCTCGGGGTTCGTCCTGGCTCCACCTCGATCCTGCAGACCCAGGGCAATCTGGCTGCCACCGGCAATCCGCTGGATGTTGCCATCGAAGGCGCCGGCTTCTTCCAGGTGCTGCTGCCCAGCGGACAGACCGGCTATACCCGTGCAGGCTCCTTTCAGCTCGATAGCCAGGGAAACATCGTCACGCCCAACGGCAATCCGCTGCAACCCGGCATAGCCATCCCAAGCAATGCCACCGCGATCTCGATCGGCAGCGATGGCACAGTCACCGCGACCTTGCCCAACCAGACCCAGGCCTCGAAGGTGGGCACCATCCAGACAGCGATCTTTGCGAATCCGGGAGGCCTCAACAGCGTCGGCAACAATATCTATCTGCCCACAGCCGCCTCCGGTGACGCCATCGTGGGCACGCCCGGCGGCTCGGATGGGCTAGGCACACTGCAGCAGAACTCTCTGGAACAGTCCAACGTCAGTGTGGTCGAGCAGTTCGTAGAAATGATCGTTGCCCAGCGTTCCTACGAGTCCAACTCGCGCGTCGTCAAAGCCGCCGACGAGATGCTGCAGCAACTCAATCAACTTTCGCAGTAGAGGTCCATGGGCAAATTCATGCAACGTCGATTCTTCACACGCGCTTTGCTCCTTGCTTCGCTTGCTCTGCTCGCCACAGTAGGCACGCTCTTGCAGGCTCAAGGCCCCGTCCATCGCATCCCCATCACAGCATTGGCGGTGGCGCAGATCCTGGCGCAGTCCGGTCTCGTGGTGGATCCCAGGCAGATCCAACTGCCCGCTTCCCTGACTTCCTCCACCGAACTACCAACGTTGCGCATGGACGGTGCGGAGCTGCTCCCTGACGGGCGTTTGCGGGTTCGCATCTCCTGTCAGCAGGCGGGCCAGTGTCAGTCCTTTCTCGCCTCTGTGGAGACCCACGGCACCGGCGATAGTCTGGCGACCCTTGGAGCATTCGACAGCAATCGTGCGCGGGCCGGGTCTACACGGTCCACCAGCCTCAGCGCACTTCAGGCCGGCAAACCGGCTACCCTGCTGATGGAAGATCCGCACATGCGCATTCAGCTACCGGTCATCGCCATCGACAGTGGCGCCGTGGGCGCGGCGGTACGTGTCAGCAGCCTTGACCGCAAACAGATCTTCCACGGCGTGGTCACCCGGGAGCAGACCGTGAAGGCGGATCTGCCATGAACCAACCAGCCTCTTCCGTCTCCGCGCTTTGCCGCGGGTGCGTTCTGCTCACGCTGCTCACCCTGCCTGCAGCAGGCTCCGTCAAGCTGCACAAAACTCCACCAAAAACCGCGGAGGAACTACGCGCCGACTACCTTGCAAAGATCTCGCAAACCTACGCCGATCCTGAAGCAGTGCGCTCCATGGGCAGCCTCTGGTCGGCCAGTGGCGCTCTCGCTGATCCTTCAGCCGATTACAAGGCTCGCTCCCTCCATGACACGCTCACCATCATCGTCTCCGTGCAAACGACAGCCGCGCAGAGCGGCACGGTCGACAACTCGCGAGCCTTTGCCACCAACTCGGCCATCACCGGGCTGCTGGGCGGCCTCTCCACTGCCGGCACCAATCCGCTCTTTGCGGCAAACTCTTCGAATTCCCTGAAGGGTGGCGGGCAGACCAGCTCCAATACCACCTTTGCCACTGGTCTCACGGGCCAGATCATCGCCGTGCTGCCGAACGGCAATCTGGTAGTCGAAGCCCATCGACAGATCGACATGAACAACCAGCACGAAGAGGTCATCGTGCGTGGCGTGGCACGTCCCGGCGACATCGCCCCGACCAACGCTATCGCTTCCACCGCTCTTAGCAGTCTCGAGATTGAGCTCAAAGGTAAGGGCATCATTTCGGACAGCGTTCGTCCCCCAAATCCTGTCACCCGAGCCATTCTGTGGCTGTTTGGCTTCTGATGTCCCTTATGCGCCCTTCCTCCATCGCCGTTCGGTCAACTCTCGCCCGCCACAAAGCCGGATTCTTTGCACATCTCTTCCCGGTCCGCATGTTCGCCATGTTTCTGCTGGTCTTCAGCGTGATGAATGCATGCGCAGCGACTGCCCGACCCACGCGCATCCGCGACATCACCGAAGTTCAAGGTGTGCGCGAAAACCAGCTCATAGGCTACGGCCTGGTCGTGGGCCTGCAGGGCACGGGCGACCGCCAGCAGACATACTTCACAATTCAGACACTGGCAAACACCTTGCAGCGCTTGGGGGTGCAAATCCCTGCCGGTACCGCCGTCGTGAAAAACATAGCTGCAGTGATGGTGACTGCGCAACTGCCTGCCTTCTCTGAAGCAGGCCTGAAGATGGACATCACAGTCTCCTCTGTAGGCGACGCCAAGAGCCTCGAAGGGGGCGTGCTGCTGCTCACCGCGCTGCATGGAACTGATGGACAGGTTTACGCCGAAGCTCAGGGTCCTCTGATCACCGGCGGGTACTCCGAAGGCGCCACGGGCCAGCTGCGCGCCGTGAACTACCCCACCGTTGGCCGGGTGCCGGAAGGTGCCATCGTCGAACGGATTGTGAAGGTCGATCTGCGCGATCTCCGCAAGGTCAGCTTCCTGCTCCGCGAAGCAGACTTCACTACGGCCAGGGATGTCGCCGAAGCAATTAACCAGAGCTTCGGGACCTCCGTAGCAACGGCGTTGGACAGCCGGCACATCGAGGTCGACACCCACCTCGCGGCCATGCCATCAGTACCCCTGCTGATCTCACGGATACAGAGCCTGGCCGTTGAGGTCCAGACGCCTGCCAGAGTGATCCTGAACGAGCGCACCGGCACCGTTGTGCTCGGGGGTGACGTTCTACTCTCACCGGTCTCCATTCTCCACGGTGGTCTGCAGATTCAGGTAGATACCGTCCTCTCTGCGTCGCAACCTGCGCCGTTCTCGAACGGCACAACCACCACCGTGGCCAACACGCAGCTCTCGGTTCAGGACAAGGAAGCTCGATCCATTCGTCTGGGCAACGGTGCCAACGTCGAGGAGCTTATCAAGGGGCTGCACGCTATCGGCGCAACGGCGCATGACATCGTGTCCATTCTTCAGGCAGTGAAAGCAGCAGGCGGCCTCCAGGCCGACCTCCAGGTGATCTGATGGCAGACTTCCATACTGTTTCTGCGGGCGTAAGTGCGATCGATCTACAGGGCACGGCACTCCCGTCTTCCCGCGCTTCCTCCTCAAAGCAACTTGCGCATGCTGCCTCGGAGTTTGAGTCCATTCTCCTTAGCCAGTGGCTGCAAGGCGCGGAGTCCAGCTTCGGCAGCGTGCCCGGGGCCGACGACGAGCAGGACGCGGGTGACGAACAAATGAAGAGCTTCGCGGTGCAGGCCCTCGCCAAGGGCTTCACAGCGTCAGGCGGCATAGGCCTGGCCAGCATTGTTACGAGGGCACTTGCCCATGACCACACGACACCTGACATCCGGAAAGAGTCACAAGGCAGTTCTAGGTGACCTATGGGCTATTACCAGCAATCTTCTCGTTCCCCGTTAGAAGCATGTTGTCGTAGGCGCGTTGGGCATACAACAAACCTAGGTCTTCAACAAACCCTGGCAGCGATCTCTGCTGCTGCTTTCCATCTCACGCCGTCTCACTTTGAGGTCATTGCATGATGGCAGCCCAGGACCCAAAGCTGCCGTCCTCCGGGGAGCTGTATCTTGAACAGCTTGACGTGTTACGCGAGGAGATCGGTAGTGCGATGGCAGCGATCTCTGGGAACTCCCTTGGAGCTCTGGAAGAAAGTCTCTGGCGCCAGGAGATCCTATGCGTAAGCCTCACGAGACTGCTGCAAGCCGCAAGCGAAGGCAACCTCAACGGAACCGCGCTGATCCGTATGCGTTCCACCATGACCGCACTGCACACCCTGAACAAAACCTATGCCGACCTGGTCGAGCAGGCGAAATCCTCCAATCACCTGCTCTACTCGCTCTGCAGCAGCTATAAGGACAGCGGTTCTCGGCACACTGCCGAGACCGGACTGCACTGCTCACTGAAGGCCTGATCATGCTTGGATTAAATTCGATGTTAACGGTCGCTTCCGAGGCGCTCTCCGCGAACAGCGGAGCGTTGGCGATCACAAATAACAACATAACCAACGTCAACACTGCAGGCTACTCCCGGCAGATCGTGTCGCTCAGTGCCGCGGCCCTTTCATCCAATGGCAGCACTCAGGATGACGGTGTCACCTTCGGTGGCTTCACCAGTGTGCGGGATCAGGTCCTGCAAATTGGGATTCAGGGAAAGACCTCCGATGTGGGCAGTCTGACTACCCAAAGTGCTTCGTGGAGTCAGATCGAGAGCGGCTTCTCGAGCACAACGAGTGGTCTTGGATCCTCCCTGTCAGGTCTCTTCTCTGCGTTGTCGAGCCTTTCCAATGCACCATCCGATAGCGCTACACGGCAGGCTGCCTTGTCTTCGGCTGGGGATCTCGTGGATGCGTTTCATCAGGCGGCTTCCACGCTGTCCGGGGCACAAAAGCAGGCCAACGACGGCGTCGCAGCTACGGTTGCCAAGGTCAACCAGCTAAGCAGCCAGATTGCTGACCTGGACGGTCAACTGTCTGAACTGCAGGGCTCGGGCTCGGATGGTGGCTCCATTGAGGACCAGCGCGATACGCTCACGACGCAGCTTGCGCAGTTGACGGGCCTGGCTTCCACCTCGACCCAAGCCACACCCAGTCTCAGCACCGCCAACGGATCCCCTCTGGTCATCGGCTCCACCTCCTTCGCGCTTGGGGTCACACAGGGCGCTGACGGCAAAGCGCATGTCCTCGATGCCACGGGCAAAGACATCACCGCTTCGCTCAGCAGTGGCACCCTTGGCGGCGCGCTCACGATGCGCGACAGCAGCATTCCCCAGCTGAGCAACACACTGGACCAGTTCGCCTCGAGTTTCGCCGCAGCCATGAACTCTGCGCAGAGTCAGGGGTATGACAGTACCGGTGCCCAGGGACAGGCCCTCTTCAAGCTACCCACGGATGGCAGCAGTGCGGCCGCGGGCATCAGCGTTGCCTTGTCGAATAGCTCTGGGCTGGCTCTCAGTTCAGATGGATCCTCGGGGAGCAGCGGAAACCTCAGCAACATGCTCGCTGTCCAGACCGGATCTCTTGCCTCGGGACAGAGCCCCACTGATACCTATGCAAATCTCGTGGAGAGTATAGGTGCCGCAAGCTCGTCCGTAACCAGCCGCCTGACCGCAACAACCACCGCGTTGACGCAATTGACCACGCAACAGTCCTCCGAATCCGGCGTTTCACTGGATGAGGAAACTACGAATCTTCTTCGCTATCAACAGGCTTATACGGCAGCGGCCAAGGTTATCTCCACCCTGAACGAACTCTACTCAACCCTGATCAACATGAGCTCCGCAGCCTGATGCGCGTCGATCCGAATCTCTACTCCAATGTAAGTGCGGCCATCCAGCAGAGCGAGCAATCCTTGCAGACTGCCATGGATCAACTCTCTTCCGGCAAGCGTGTCTCTCTTCCCTCCGACGATCCTCTCGCTTTTGCGATGGATGTGCAGAGCCTGGCCAACTCAGCCAGCGTAGACCGTTACACAAAAAACTCGGAGGCCGTGATCTCTCAATCGCAGATGGCCGACGCAGCTCTGAGCAGTGTCGTAACTTCGCTCACCAAGGCGCTAAGCCTGGGCACGGAGGGTGGAGATGGCACACTGACCAACAGTCAGCGCGACGCCTTGGCCCAGCAGGTGCAGGGATTGCTTTCGGATGTGGTCTCGCAGGCCAATCTCACCAGCAACGGCAAGGCAATCTTTGCAGGCACCGCCACAGGCACCGCTCCCTTCGTTGCGGATCCGACCACCGCCAACGCCTACACCTATGTAGGCAACAGCACTACCAATCAGTCCCAGTACGGTCCGGGAATGACGATCACCACAAACGTACCTGGTGACAGCATCTTCACCAGCTCTGGTGGGGATGTACTGGGCTCTCTGCAGAGCATGATCACTGCCCTTCAGTCCGGGTCTGCCTCGGATATCGCAGACGCAACCACGGCGGTGAGCTCCGCGATCTCGCACGTGGGACAGATCCGTGTGGTGTACGGCAACACCGTGACGCAGCTGACGGCAGAAAACGATTACCTCTCTCAGGAGACAATCTCGCTCACCGCTCAACAGCAATCCCTGGTGGCGATCGATACCGCCAAGGCCGCAACCAATCTGACCCAGGCGCAGACCGCAGAAAGTGCCGTCCTGGCTATGGCAGCCAAGATCCTTCCCACGTCACTGCTCAATTATCTGCAGGGTTAGTTCTGGTCCTCCAAAGGTTGCAGGTGTCGCCCTCAAGTTTCCCCTAAGCCGGCCGATATAGAAGTTGTAACCAAGAAGATCACCGGAAACCTTCACCTAACTCACTTACACTAAGGAGCTCCAAAAAGTGATTTCGATCCTGAACAACCTGTCGGCAATGAGCGCAGAAAACTCGTTGTCACGTACGCAAGCGAACCTGCAAAACACTTTGACCCAGCTCTCCACGGGTCTGCGTATCAACTCCGGCGCGGATGACGCCGCGGGCCTCTCCATCGCCAACGGCTTGCAGGCAAACATCGCCGCTCTCACACAGTCCTCACAGAACGCCACCAATGGCGTGGGTATGCTTCAGACAGCGGACGGTGCCCTCTCCCAGACAACCACCTTGCTCAATCGCGCCGTAACCCTGGCGACGGAAGCTGCCAACGGCAATGTCTCCACGGATCAGGCTTCTGCCCTCAACACAGAATTCACATCGATCATGGCCGAGATCAACCAGATCGGCCAGACAACTGACTTCAACGGCCAGAACGTCTTCTCAAATAACGCTCCAAATTCGTTCTCGTCAACACAGGGCTCACTCGCAACCACCACAGCATTGACTGCCGGCGCCACGACGACGATCGATGACGCAAAGACTGGTGGTAAGTTTGTCTACACCGTCCCCTCAGGCGGAGCCACAGTTGCCGGCCTGCAGTCCGCAATTGGTGCCGCGGTGAGCGCTGGTACCCTGAGTGCCGGCACTACAGCAACGCTGAACGGAAGCGGCAATCTTGTCATCGCCACGACGACCGCCAACGACTCTCTTAAGGTCAGCAGCACAGATTCAGTTTTGGGTCCGATGACAGCTGCTGCGGGTACAAACAACACCACGACTTTCATCAGCGACGGTACGCAGACGGCGAACACGACCATCCAGACCAGCATCACGGCTCTTTCTTCTGACGCGCTTAACCTGACCTCACAGTCCCTGAGCACTCCAAGTGGTGCAGCCACGGCCCTCACGACAATCAACGCCGCAATCAACTCTGTCTCTGCGCAGCGCGGCGACATCGGCGCGTCGATCAATCGTCTGACAGCGGCCTCCAATGTCATGACGAGCCAGGTACAGAACCTGACTAGCGCGTCAAACAGCATCTCCAACGCTGACGTCGGCAAGACTGTAGCGAACATGACGCAGTACAACATTCTGCAGTCGACTGGCATGGCAGCTCTACAACAGGCCAATCAGGCGCAGCAGTCCGTCCTCAAGCTCCTGCAGTAGTTCCGAGCGCGGAGGCATAGACAACCAACTATGCCTCTGTCTTTTCGAAAGCGTCACGGTCCTCCAAAGGCTCTAAACATATGAGTTCCACGTCCGCGCTGAATTCGCTTGTGTCCTCCAGTTCGACCTCTTCGACTTCATCTCTCGATATAAGCTCGCTGTTAGCGGCCGCCACGGGCGCCACCTCGACGGGTATCGACGTCACCTCGGCGGTGGACGCTGCCATCTATGCAGCGCAGGCTCCTGAACGACAATGGCAGGCAGAACAGGCAACGGTACAGTCCCAAATTACGGCTCTCACGTCTATACAGACCTCTGCCGCCACGCTGTCTGCGGATCTCGACAACTTGAACGACATGACCGGCTCCCTGGCCGCGAGATCTGCTGTTTCCAGTAACTCCTCTGCGCTCACAGCAACGGCAGCACCGGGCACAGCTATTGGAAGTCACACGGTATACATCACGAACTTGGCAACCTCAGCCTCGTGGTACTCCTCTGTGGTGGCTAGTTCAAGTGCGTCTTTGGGCTCCTCGGTGCTGACCATCACAAACGCAAGCGGTTCGCAAACCTCCTTCGGTTTGGGAACTTCAGGTAGCAGCAGTCTTACCTCAGTCTCGGCATCTATCAATGCTGCAAAGCTTGGTATCACCGCCAGCGTAGTGCAAGACGCCTCCGGCTCCCGACTGGCTCTGGTCGGGGCCAGCACGGGAGCGAACGCAAACTTCACCGTAACAGACGGAAGTTCCACGTCGCAGATATGGTCCTCTGTCAGTCTTCCAGGCGCGTCCACAACGCTCTCCGCCAGCAACTTGCAGGTGGGTGACGGCTCATCGTCGGCCACAATCAATGTGGCTGCCGGAAGTACTCTCGCCGATGTCGCAAACCAGGTCAACGCGCAGGGACTTAACGTAACGGCAAGTGTTGTCAGTGATGGCTCAGGCGCACATCTTTCAGTTTCGTCGAACAGTGCAGGAAACGTCACCGTCAGTTCTGACCCCGCTCTTGTCCTCACGCAACCAACTCAGGCGGCCAATGCGTCTTTAACGGTGGACGGCATCCCTGTGAGTAGCGCCTCCAATACTGTGACGGGCGTACTCAGTGGAATCACGTTGAACCTGACCGGGAACACGGCCGGAAATCAGGTAACCCTGAACGTTAGTGCAGACACCACGCAGATAAACTCGGTTGTCTCCCAGTTTGTTACTGATTACAACTCTGCACTTTCGCTCGTGAGCTCGCAGTTCACCTATAGCAGCACCACGGGCTCCCAGGGCGTTCTGGGCAGCGATGCTTCGATGCGAACCCTGCAGAGCATGTTGCTGGGCATTAGCAACTACAGCACAGCAGCTGGAGGTTCATCGCCATCAACGATCACGACCCTCTCAGCTTTGGGAGTGACTATGAACGACGATGGCTCCCTGAGCCTGGACACAGGCACACTCGACCAGGCGGTCCAACAGGATCCCTCCAGCGTGCAGACCTTCTTCCAGGGCAATGCGCAGAACGGCTTTGCCGGCGCTATACAGACATCATTGAAAACGTTCACGAACTCCGCAGTCGGTACCCTGGCTGTTGGGATCCATAGCCTTACGCAGCAGTACAACGACCTGCAGTCAGACGTGGACAATTTCGAGTCTGGATACATCGCTTCACAGAAGACACTGTTGACCAGCATGTATAGCAAAGCAGAGACAGCTCTGCAATCGCTGCCAACCACGCTCAAACAACTGCAGGCAGAGTTGGGCAACAACTCGGGAAGTTAACCATGAATGCACGGAACGCACTCGCGTATCAATCAGCTGCTGCAGAAGGCGCAACGCACATCGGCATGCTCGTTCTCGTCTACGATGCCCTGATAAAGGACTTCATGAAAGCGGCAGCCGCTGTACGTCGCGAGGACATAGAAGCCCGCTGCAGTGCATCGAGCCACGCCCTTCTTCTATTAGGGCACCTGGATAGCTGGGTTGAGTTGATTGATGACCCCATTTTGGCGTCGAGTCTCACTGATTTCTACCGCGTTCTGCGCGGAGAGCTTCTTCGACTCCAGGCAGAGCCCGAAGCCGCGACATTCGAAAGACTCGCTCAGCGCCTCAGTGAAACGAAGACGTCTTGGCAGGCGAAAGAATCTTCGAAGCAGAAGTTCCAGAAATCTACAATTCAGGACCATGCGCTGAGCGGAGAACAGGCTGCCCATGTCACCGCCATTAATTGCCACGCCTGAGAGAGAGAGCATCCACGCCAGATAGCATCGCTCTGCCCGATTCAGGCAGTACTTCTGTCCGGCAAAGTGGTCAGAGTACTGTTTCCCCATGGGGATAACTACTCTGACTTCTCGCTAGCGCTGTTTGAAAGTGTACGCAACACCCCCGGTGAAGGTAACCGAGTTCTTCTTGAATGCTGCAGGCGCGTTATTTAAGTAATCGTCGATCGCACCTACGTTGAAAGCAAAACCTCGGTAGACCGGAAACGTTAGGTTCGCCCCCAAGCGAGCTGAATACGCATTTGTGTCATTCCAGGATGGGGAAAGGGAAGCAAACTCGTTGAAGACAATTGCGCGAGGTAGTGTTCGCAAGTACGTCTCATCGAAGGTCGAACCGAACAGGTTAAGCTGTGTCGATGGAGAAAAGAAGTCCTGCTTCTCGTAGTGAACATCGGCTTTCACGTCAAGCTGCTGTGCCACACTCTTCAACACCGTATAGCCCAGGCCTCCACCATATTGTTGCTGGAGGTTTAGCCCCTGAGAGAAGTTATGGTCGAATGTGGCTGCTCCAAACAGGTAGAGGCGCTTGCTGATGTACTCATCGCGTTCAGCTCCAGCATGAAAGATGTTGGTCTTGATCGTCGGATTCAATGGCTGTGAAGTCGTGCCATAGGCCTGGTTGTAGTCAATAATTGTGCGATTCCGTGCAGGGAGCCAATCTACACCAGGAACGATTCGCACAAGATTCACTGATCCGGTAAAGGTCGTTGAATTTTGTGTGGCCCGAACCAAGCTCGCCCCAGCACTGATCGCCCCGGACCAGCCACCCAATATGCCAGGTGAATGTGTCACCGCACGATCAAAGGCCGAGCCCTCCACGATCTGGTCTACTTGCGACAGAGGCACTTTACGATCTGTCGACGCCCCCTTGACCTCGACTTCCTTGTTCACAATCATCAACTGTCCCTTGGGCACGAGTCCCTCAGCATTTCCCTTCGTCAGCTTCTGCTCCTTGGGAATGACGGCGAAACTTTTTGCAGATCTGAGTTCCTTGACGTTATCCCAGGAAATCTTCAGCTCGCCCGCCATCGTGCTCTTGAAGACGATGCCGCCTGAACTTGCACTCAAGAGCTTTCCACTCAGCTTTTCGTCGTTCACGAAGACAACAGTGTCTGCCGCGGTCTGGGCCACTAAATGGAACCATCGTGGGCCAAAGAGCAACACCACCGCTGTGTAGTAGCAAAGCAACTGTCTTTTTCTCGTCAAGCTTCTACCCCCAGCCGCACCTCTGACCTCATTTCCAGTGCATTGAAGGACGGGGATAAACGTCGACCATGATCCGTACACCCGACCGTCAGCTTGCTCAAGGTACACCTCAGCCAAGCAAATACGGCGAAGAAGAACCGACTGCCTCAAGATAAGTGGAGATCATTCTCACATGTGCCGGGAGTTAATGCTTCTCGGAGCCCGCATCATCTTTATAGGCGGTCAGAGAATTGACGAGACATAAGGGAGATCAGGGCAGACAACGCCATAATTGCGCCAGCCACAGCCGAACAGCAGCAGCTGATGGATCCAAGGACTAGGTTTTCCGGACCAGCCGTCACTGACCAGGCAGAGGATGCAGGTCGAAACAGCGTAATAGAGGGTCCGGTCAGGGCGACCCGCAACC
>CAXTVC010000018.1:24956-50059 GCA_964247615.1 uncultured Acidobacteriaceae bacterium | reverse complement strand
CGACGTTGCCCTTGGACTTGGACATCTTGGCGCCGTCCTTGATGACCATGCCCTGAGTGAAGAGGCGATCGACGGGTTCATTGTTCTGCACGAGGCCGAGATCACGAAGCACCCTGGTCCAGAAGCGCGAGTAGATGAGGTGCAGGATCGCGTGCTCGACGCCCCCAATGTACTGGTCGATGGGGAACCAGTAGTTGGCCTTGGCGGAGTCGAAGGGCGCGGTGTTGTTGTGCGCATCGGTGTAGCGGTAGAAGTACCAGCTCGAGTCGACGAAGGTGTCCATCGTGTCGGTCTCGCGACGCGCCGGGCCGCTGCAGACCGGGCAGGTGGTCTCGACGAATGAAGGCAGTTTGCCGAGCGGGGATCCGCCCTCCTGCGTGATCGTGATGCTCTCCGGCAGCAGCACAGGGAGCGCAGATTCCGGCAGCGGAACGACACCGCCGGCGCTTATACCGTCATGCCCGTTCACACAATAGACCATGGGTATGGGCGTACCCCAGTACCGCTGGCGGCTCACGCCCCAATCCTTCAGGCGATAGGTGGTGGTCCGCTTGCCAAAGCCATTCGCCTCGGCATAGTGACCCATCTTTTCCTGGGCTTCCAGACAGGGCTCGCCGGTCCATTCGCCGGAATCGATGAGCACGGCCTCCTCTTCCCCCGTGTACGGCAGCGCGAGATCGTCGGTGTCGTCGCCGGAACCACCAGAGACGCTGGGGGCGATGACTCGCTTGATGGGCAGGCCGTACTTGGTGGCGAACTCAAAGTCGCGCTCGTCATGCCCGGGCACGGACATGATCGCACCGGTGCCATAACCGGCGAGGATGTAGTTCGCTACCCAGATGGGCACCGTTTCGCCGTTGAACGGGTTGATCGCGTGGCGGCCGGTAAAGATGCCGTGCTTCTCGATATCCCCGAGATCGCCGGCTTCCCTGGCGGCCTGCTGCTGCGCGATCATGGCCTCCACAGCGGGAGCCAGCTCGGCGTCAAAGCCTGTCCAGTGCTTGATGATGGGGTGCTCGGGCGCAAGCTGGAGGCTGGTGGCACCGAAGATGGTGTCCACACGGGTCGTGAAGACGGTGATGTCCATGTTGTCGGTGCAGCCCTGCACCTTGAAGGTGACCTCGGTGCCTTCGCTGCGGCCAATCCAGTTGCGCTGCATGGTGCGCACCTTCTCGGGCCAGCCGGGCATGCTGTCCAAGCCGTCGAGAAGCTCATCGCCGTAGTGGGTGATGCGCAGGAACCATTGCACCATCTCGCGCTGTTCGACAAGGGTGTCTTCATGGCGCCAGCAGCAACCACCGACGACCTGCTCATTGGCAAGCACGGTGGCGCATTTGGGGCACCAGTTCAGCTTGCTGGTCTTGCGGTAGGCCAGGCCGCGCTCGTACATTTTGAGGAAGAACCACTGGTTCCAGCGGTAGTACTCAGGGAGGCAGCTGGCGAGCTCCGTGCCGGCCCAGTCATAGCTGAAGCCAAGGCGGCGCATCTGCACGCGCATCTGGTCGATGTTGCGCAGCGTCCACTCGCGGGGCGGCATGTTGTTCTTCAGCGCCGCATTTTCAGCAGGCAGGCCAAAGGCGTCCCACCCCATGGGATGCAGCACGTTATAGCCGCGCATCCACATGTAGCGCGCCAGGGCGTCGCCGATGGCGTAGTTGCGGACGTGCCCGATGTGGAGCTGGCCACTGGGGTACGGCAGCATCTCCAGACAGTAAAACTTGGGCCGGGCCTGGCCCTCCGGCGAGAGCGGATCGTCGGCGCGGTACAGGGCGGGGTCGGCGTCCCAGCGCGCCTGCCAGCGCGGTTCGATCTCGGCGGGGCTGTAGCGCAGGGGCTCGCTTGGGGGCTGCTGTGCGGGCGGGGTCACGGTCTGAGCGGCTTCGGACATGCTGTTTCCATTCTAATGAACGGCGCCCTGACCTGGCCTGGGTGCATTGATTCCTACTTTCGTGACCTGATCGGCAAAACTCAAGTAACATGCCGCTTTTCTCTGTCTTTCCAGTTGTTTGCGACGAAGCCGAAGGTCATGCATCCGATGTAGAATGCGCAGGTGCGCACGGAGAGTGAACAGGACGCTGCAATGAGTTCGCCACAGATCAGCATCGTTATCCCGGCCTATAACGAAGGCGCCCGCATCGAGGTAGCGCTGAACCGCGTGCTCTCCTGCGTCTATGACCGCCAGTGGAAAGCCGAGGTCCTGGTCGTGGACGATGGATCCACGGATGACACAGCAGAGATTGTTCTGCGCTGGATGGCGGATCACCCGATTCTGCAGCTGTTTGAAAACCCGGGCAATCGCGGCAAGGGCTACTCGGTGCGCAATGGGTTGCTGCAGGCGACCGGCGAGATCGTCATGTTCACCGATGCGGACCTGTCCGCGCCAATCGAGGAAGCCGAGCGCTTGTTTGCCGCCCTGGATGCTGGTGCCGATGTGGCTATCGGCTCACGATGGCTTGAAAAACAACGGCAGACCAAGCACCAGCCGCTGTATCGGCGCTTCTTTGGGCGCTGTTATAACGCGTTGACTCGCCTTGTGATGGGCTTGCCCTACAAGGACACGCAGTGTGGGTTTAAGGCCTTCCGTCGCTCGGCGGCGCAGTGCATCTTTCCGCTGCAGACCATTGAGCGCTGGGGCTTCGATCCGGAGATCCTGTTCATTGCACAGAAGCTTGGGTTCCGCGTTGTCGAGGTGCCCGTCACGTGGGGCCATGACGAGCGCAGCCGCATCAGCTACCTGCGGGACGGGTCGCAGATGCTGCGCGAGATGGTCGAGATTCGATCTAATTCGCTTCGTGGCCGCTATGACCGCGCCATTGCCGAGATGAAAGACACCAGTGGGTTCGTGACGGCGAGGGTGCCCTCATCGTATGTGCCGCCTGCGAATCGGGACGGTCTGGTTGCTTCCGCTGTGGGGCTGCACTCGATGGAGAAACACATCTAGCTGTCTGACGGGCCTGTGCTGGCTGCAAGTGCCTGCAGTGTGGCAACATCCCGAGCTTCGTCGCCAGGTTCATCCAGTGGCGTTTCGGCGATGAACGCAGCATCGGCGTAGCGCGTGTCATGCAATAGACGCCGGAACGCAGCCGCCCCGATCGTTCCCTCGCCGATATGCTCGTGCCGATCCAGTTTCGAGCCCATGGGGGCCTTGGCGTCGTTGCAATGCCAGACGCGGACATCTTCAAAGCCGATCGTTGCGCCGATCTGTCCCATGGTGGTGTCATAGCCTTCCGTGCTGACGAGGTCATAGCCAGCAACGTGGGTGTGGCATGTATCAAGACAGACGCCCATGGGCGCACAAGGCTTCAGCGTGGCCACGAGCTCGGCCACCTGCTCGAAGCTGCCCCCGAGCGAGAACTCGGCGCCTGCCGTGTTCTCGATGAGAATCCTGAAATCCGTCCCCTGCCAGGGCAGGCCATCGATGGCGCGCTCGATGTTGCTCGCGGCGAAGCGAAGGCCTTCGTCCCGCGTGAGTCCCTTCCACGAGCCTGGATGCAGCACAAGGTAGGTGGCGCCGAGTGCAAGGGCGCGGTCGACCTCGCCGCGGAAAGCGGTCGTCGCATTGCTGCGAACGGACTCCGTCTGCGAGCAGAGGTTGATCAGGTAGCTTGCGTGGATGACCAGGGGGCCAATGTCGTGCTCAGCCAGACCGTCCCGCATCCTGCGTGCGTCCTCGGGCTTCACGGGGCTGGCTCTCCAGGTGCGCGGGCTTGAGCTGAAGATCTGAAAGGTGTTCGCGCGGGCTTCCACTGCACGCCCGACGGCGGTCCAGCAGCCACCGGCCGTGCCAAGATGTACGCCAATGCGTTTGGGAGCCATGTCTCTTTCAGGGTACCGGATGCGTCCTCACCAGGTATGCCCACGTATGCTGAACACATCGAGGCTTCCCTTCTATGAGTGCAGGCAATGTGCGGCAGGGCGCCGCGTATAACACCATCACGCACTTTGTGCTGATGCCCCTCTTCACCCTTAGTTTTGCTGCCGCAATCTATCTCACGGCTTCTCACCGGCATGACAATCCGGTGGTGTACCCGTGGTTGATCGTTCTTTCGTTCGCGTTGATTCTGCTCAACATGCAGAGCCGGCTCTACACTCTGCGCCTGCAGGACAGGATCATTCGGCTGGAGGAGCAGATGCGCATTGCCTCCCTGGCAGCGGCCGATCAGGCTCCGGCGCTGCAGAAGCTGACGACATCACAGCTCATCGGCTTGCGCTTTGCCTCGGATAGCGAGCTGCCGGCCCTGGCAATACAGGCTTCCCAGGAGGGACTCACCACGGCGCAGATCAAGGAAAATGTCGTGCACTGGCGTCGTGATGACGCACGTGTGTAAGTGCATGGAAGTAAAGAAGGCCACCCATCTTGGGTGGCCTTCCGCATTCTCCGGGTGACAGGAAGCTAGTACACATCACGCTGGTAGCGCTTGGCCTTTTTCATGCCGGCAAGATACTCCTGTGCGTGCTCCAGGGTGCCGTTGGAACCCTTGGCGATGACGTCCAGCAAAGCCTGCTCCACGTCCTTCGCCATACGGCTGGCATCGCCACAGACGTAGAAGTACGCGCCGCGCTCGAGCCAGTCATACAGGTCTTTCCAGTTCTCCTGCATACGGTCCTGGACATAGACCTTCTTGCCCTGGTCGCGGCTAAATGCTGTGTCCAGCTTGGCCAGCGTACGGTCAGCCAGCATCTGGTTCCACTGCTCCTCGTAGAGGAAGTCGGAGACGCGGCGCTGCTCACCGAAAATGAGCCACATGGGGCCTTTTTCGCCGAGCGCCTGGCGATGCTCCAGAAAGGCGCGGAATGGTGCGATGCCGGTGCCGGGGCCAATCATGATGACCGGCGCATCGCCGCTCTCCGGCAGGCGGAACGCGTTATTCTCATGCAAAAAGATTGGCAGGGTGGCGTCGACCGGGGCGCGGCCTCCCATATGACCGGAGCAGACGCCTTCACGATCGAGGCCGTGTGCGTGGTACTTGATGACGCGGACGGTGGTGTGCACCTCGCCGGGATGCGCGGCCTGCGAGCTGGCGATGGAATACATACGGGGCGTGAGGCGCTGCAACACGTTGAAGAGCTGCTGCGGTTCCGTGATCGCGCCGGGAAACTCACGGGCGAGATCGACAAACTCGCGGCCCCAGACGTACTCTTCCGCGACGGCCTTGTTTTCCTGACCTTGCAGTGCCTTGAGACCCTGGGGGACGTTGTCTCCAAAAAGCTTGGCGTAGTGATTCACGCTGCCGCGAGCCAGCTTGCCGACGCCCAGATGACGCGTCAGGGCGGTATGCACATCAATTTCATTTTTGTAGTGGTCGAGCACGCGTTCGGTGCCGGTGAAGCCGAGCGCCTCAAGGACATCATTGACCTGGGCCTCACGGTTTGTCGGTACAATACCGACCGCGTCGCCGGGTGTGTAGGTCATGCCATCTTCCACAGCAAGTTCAATGTGGATGGTCTCTTTTTCGCTCTCGGGACCGGTTAGGCGGTCGTTCACGAGAACGCGGGACTGGTAGGGCTGGTTGCGCGTGTACTTGGTCGCGTGCGGCTTCTGGGCTGTGGCAGTGGGCTCCGCAACGGCAGCCGAGGTCTGATCGCTCATCACCACAATTGTAAAGCGACTGGCAGCCTACGGGACAAGCTCAGTCGCACTTACGGTGCTCAGCTGATGGATCGCCAGCCATGTTTGTTGATAGGCGTTCAGAGCATCGGAAGTGGAGCTGCGAGCGCTGCGGAGCGCGTCAAGGTAGTCAATCAGGGCCAGTCCGCCATGATCAAAGGCGAAGCGGGCAATTGCGAGTACGTCCGTCGACTCGTCGAGATAGTGATTGCCGAAGCGATCGGAGAGGGCGTGCGCTCGCGTGTACGCGATCCAGGCCTGGTCGACGTCGGAGCTCACCTGGTTGCGGGTGGCCGTTTCAGTCAAGCGGGCCGCTTCGATAGCCAGACGCGCCGTCTCTTTGTTGCCCTGGTTACGGTCAAAAATCCGCAAAGGGATGTTGACGTTGAAGCCGACTGAGTTCTCCGTGCCGGAGCGGTCGTATTCGGCTTCCAGCGTTGGATCGGCGGTGCCATTCGCCACGGCAAGCCGGTAGGCGGCCTGCGATGCACTCACAGCATCTGTGGACGCCCGGAGATCCGGCCGAAGCGTGAGGGCCTGTTGGATGAGGATCTCGCGGCTCTGCGCAACAAGCGGGGGCACGATGTCGCCGGTGATGTCGAAGGTGCGCACGGGAGATGGGATGCCCATGAGCGTTTGCAGCTGGTCGGAGGCCTGGAACAGGGCAATCTCACTGTTAGCAGCGTCAGATTCAAATGAGCCAAGCTGCAGGTCAAGACGCTCGAAGTCAAGCTTGCCGAGATCGCCGGCCTTGTAGCGGTCATTGGCTACTTCGACCTCGTGACGGAAGTCCGTCAGCTGCGAGTTGGAGAGGTCGAGCGCCTGCTTGGCGAAGAGCATATGGGTAAAAGCGGTCTTCACCTGCAGCTCCGTCTGGCGAACGGTGTCGTTCAGCTGAGCCTGGGTCTGTGCGGTGGTGGCGCGGGCGTCGTCCATCCGAAACCCGCGCTTGTTGCCACGCTCAAACAGGCGCGACACCTGGGCAGCGTAGGAGTACGGATTGTTGGAGCTTGCGGGGTTGGAGACGTTGGTGCCGGTTAATCCCAGGTACGGGTTGGTGCGAACGGCGGCCTGCAACTCCTGCCCACGAACGCCTCGAAGGTTAGCTTCAGCTGCCAGCAGGGTAGGGTTCTGGGTGCGGGCCCTCTCCAGCACCTGCGCCAGCGTAAGCGCGCCGGCCCTGGCGGGTGGCGGCTTCCTCGGATCGATGCCCGGCGCGGCCCCGGCAGCGTAGGCCTGCGGTCCAGAGGTTTGCGGAGCCTGGGTTCCGGTTGTTGCGGAGCCGGGGGAGGTGATGGCCCCCGGGGCGGTTACGCCGCTTTGTGCCCTGGAGGACAGGGCTGCGGGCAGCACGAGGCAGAGCGTGGCGAAACAGACCAGATGTGACCGCATGGGGCTCATTGATTGAACTCCGGCACGGGGGCGGGTAAGACGTCTGTAGGCCGGGCGACCCAGACGTAAAGCGTTGGCAACAGAAAGATATTGATGATCAACGCACCCATGAGCCCGCCAACGATCACGATGGCGAAAGGACGCTGCGAGTCAGAACCGATGCCATGCGAAAGTGCCGCGGGCAGCAGGCCGAGCATAGCTACAAGCATCGTCATGAGGATGGGACGGAGGCGCAGGACAGCACCCTCAACGGCAGCCTCCAGCACGGTGTGGCCGTTCACGCGAAGCTGGTTCATGTACTCAAGCATGATGATGCCCGTCTGCACGGAGACGCCGAAGAGCGCCAGAAAACCCACGCCGGACGATACGGAAAAGTGGGTGCGCGTGATCAGCAACGCCAGCAGGCCGCCGATGGGTGCCATGGCCACGTTGGCCATGATCAGTGTGGCCCACTTGCCCGACTGGAACATGCTGTACAGGATGATGAAGATGATCAGAATGGTGATGGGCAGGACGATCAGCAGACGGCGCGTGGAGCGCTGCTGGCTGGCGTACTCACCCGCCCAGTCGAGCGAGTAGCCGGGCGGCAGTTTCACGTCGTGGCCGACCTTGCGAATGGCCTCTTCTACCGTGGAGCCGAGATCGCGATTGCGCACGGAATACTTGATGGCCACATAGCGTAAGCCGTTCTCGCGATAGATCTCCTCGGCGCCATCGGTGGTGTCCACCTTTGTGATCTGCGCGAGCGAGACGCGCTCACCGGAAGGTGCGGTGATACGTATATCGCCGATGGCTTCCGGCGTGGAACGGTAGGGACCGGCGTAGCGCGTGGTGACGTCGTAGCGCGCCTCGCCCTCGAGGATCTGCGTGACGGCGTTGCCGCCCACAGCCGTTTCAATGGCATCCTGCACATCCGCGACATTGATGCCATAGCGGGCGGCCGCCTGGCGGTCCACCACGTAGTTCAGATTGGGCTGGCCGATCACGCGAAACAAACCGAGATCCGCAACGCCGCGAACGTGGGACATGACCCCTACAATTTCATCGCCCTTCGCCTCCAGCGTCTTCAGGTCCGTACCGTAAAGCTTCACGGCGAGCTCGCCCTTGACGCCCGAGACGGCCTCTTCCACGTTGTCAGAGATCGGCTGGGAGAAATTCCAGATGACACCTGGAATTTGATCGACCTGTCGGTTCATCGCACCGATAAGCTCTTCCTTGTTCTCGCGGAAGACGGGACGCCAGTCCTTCTTGTCCTTTAGATCGACGAAGTATTCGGTATTGAAGAAGCCGGTCGTATCGGTGCCGTCATCAGGACGGCCAATCTGGCTGATGACCTGCTTGACCTCTGGAAATGCAGCCAGCAGGATGCGGGCACGGTTCGTCACGGAGAGGCTCTCCGTGGGTCCAGTCGAAGGTGCGAGCGTACCGCGAAGCCAGATAGCGCCTTCATCAAGGTGAGGCAGAAACTCCGAGCCAATCACGCCGGAACCGATGAGGACGCCGCTCAGAATGAGCGCCCCGACAGCTCCGCCGGCGGCCAGGAGCGGACGACCGATCAGCCACACGACAGCGTGCCGATAGCGCGCGGTCACCCAGATCAATACCGGATTTTCCCACTCCGACGTGCCGTTGCGAAAGAGCAGGCTGGCGACCGTGGGCGCGACCACCATGGAAAAGATCAGGGCACCGAGCAGTGCAAAGGCGACCGTCCAGGCCATGGGTTTGAACAGCCGGCCTTCCACGGCCTGCAGCGTAAAAATCGGCAGGTAAGCCGTGATGATGATGCCGATAGCAAAGAACACCGGACGCTGGACCTCGTGGGCCGCTTCGCGGATCTGGTCGGTGACGGAGATATCGGTGCGCCTGCGATGGCTGAGGTGACGCACGATGTTCTCAATCATCACCACGGCCCCATCAACGACCATGCCGAAGTCCAGGGCGCCGAGGGACAAAAGGTTCGCCGGAATGTGCCGCAGGTCCAGGCAAATAGACGCGAACAGCAGCGCAAAGGGGATGGTGAGCGCCACGATGGCCGCGCCGCGGATGTTGCCGAGGAACAGGAACAGAATGATGACGACGAGGACGATGCCCTCGGTCAGGTTGTGCAGCACGGTGTGCGTGGTGAGGTGCAGCAGATCGGAGCGATCAAGGAAGGGGACAACCTTCACGCCCGGTGGCAGCACATGCTCGTTAAGGTCCTTGACCTTGTCGTGGATGCCTTCCAGCGTCTCGTCAGAGTTCGCCCCTTTTTGCAGCAGCAGAATGCCTTCAACAGCATCGTCGTTGTCGAGCAGCTTGCCGTCGCTGTGTCTGATGGTGCGGCCGATTTGGCCCAGGCGGATCTTCGGTCCCTCGGTCACCTGAGCGACGTCGCCGATCGTTAGTGCTGTGCCGTTCTGTGCTTTGAGGGAAACCCTGGCGATGTCGTCCGCGGTCTTGAACAGGCCGACCTCGCGAACATTGATCTGCTGCGCGCCCTGCTCAATGAACGAGCCACCGGCATTGGTGTTGTTGGCGGCGAGCGCGGTCTTGATCTGGCTGATGTTCAGGCCATAGGCGACAAGCTTGCCGGGGTCGAGAACGACCTGGTACTCGCGTGTGGGCCCGCCAAAGCTCGATACATCAACCACACCCGGAACGGTGCGAAACTCCTTTTCAAGCGTCCAGTCCTGGATGGACTTCAGGGCCATGGTGTCGATGGACGGGTTGGTGGATTGCAGCGTGTACCAGTAGATCTGGCCGACGGGACTCCAGTCCGTGCCGATCTGCGGCTGCAGGCCGTTCGGCAGCGATATGTTGGAAAGGCGCTCCACGACCTTCTGCCGGTTCACATCGTTGACGCTCTCATCATCGAAGATGATCGTGATGGAAGACAGGCCGGCCAGCGAGACAGAGCGCAGATGCGACGTGTGGGGTATGCCGGCGAGGGCGATCTCAAGCGGCACGGTGATTTGTTGCTCAATCTCTTCAGCAGCGCGACCAGGCCACTGCACAATCACCGTGACGTAGTTGTTGGCCACGTCGGGGTAGGCTTCCACGGGCAGGTTATGGAAGGAGATGCCGCCCCATATGAAAAGCAGGACCGCCACCACAAGAATGATGAAGCGGTTATTCAGGGCAAAGTCGACGATGTTGCGAATCATGCTGGGTTACTGCTCCGTCGCTTCCTGCATCTCGAGGGCGTTGGCCACAACCTGCTGACCTTCCTGCAGGCCACTCTTGATCTGTACGGCGTTGCCAGGCAGCGCCTCGCCACTGGTGACCGTCACGCGGCGAAAGCCTCCCTTTGAACCCGTTGGCACATAGACGAAGTCGCGATCATGCAAGTGCAACACGGCATCCGCCGGCACAGCGAGAGCTGTCTGGGGGCGGCTGCCGTGAAAGGTCGCGGTCGCGAACATGCCAATGCGAAGGAGATTGTCAGGGTTAGGCACCTGGATGCGCACCTTGGCCGTGCGTAGCTGCGGGTCAAGGATTGCGCCCACGTCAGAGATGGTGCCTCGTCGCACCTTGCCGGGAAACGCGTTCAGCGTGATATCGGCCTGCTCGCCAACATGAACCTGGGCGAGGTCATTCTCATACACATCGCAAACGACCCAGAGATGGCTAAGATCGGCCACCGTCAACGATCCACTGGCGCCTGTGACAGTGAGACCGGCGGCCCCGGAAGCGGTGGTGTTCTGGGCCACGATAACGCCGGAGATGGGTGCATACACCTTCACCGTGTCACCGGGATGGTTCTTGTCGACACCCAGGATGCGAAGCTGCTGCTCCGCCGCGCGAAGATCGGCCTGGGCATCGGTTTCGCCATTTTCGGCAACCTGCAGTTGGCTCTGCGCAATGGCGCCCTTGTCGTAAAGGAGCTTGTCGCGGGTCAGGGTCGTGTTGGCGAGCTGCTCATCGGCAACTGCCTTCAGATAGCTGGCGAAGGCCGAGGTGACGTCAGGCGATTGCACCTCCATCACAAGCTGGCCCTTATGCACCAGGTCGCCGAGCCCGACATGGAGCGCCGTTACGCGGCCGTTGGCGATGGAGAGGACGGGCAGTTCACGGGAGGGATCGGGCTGCACCTGGCCTGTAACATTCAAGGACGAAAAGGTGGAGCGCTCCGCAACGGGTGCCAGCGGGAACTGCGCGGCATCCGGAACCTGCACCTGCGAGGGCTGGCCAACGGGGACGACCGTGGGGCTGCTCGGCGGTGCCTCCGCGAGCTCCCGGGAGGCAGTGTCTTTGGCGCGGCAACCGGCCAGCGGAAAGATCGCGCAAAGAAGAAGGGTTCCAGTACGTATCCCCAAACGAGAAGATCCGGTGTTCCCCGGTCTCTCAAAAACGATCTTCACGCCTTGTCCGCCCACCTTCTCAGTAAATCATGACCTGTGTCACCTTTCGGCTGCCTCCGCCCATGGAAAGAGGGCACAGGCGGGGTCAATGCCTATAGACGTCAATCTTGGCCAGGAGTCGCGCGGTGTCCGGCGGTCTCTGTACAATTCTTAGAGGCCTATGACGATGCGCTCCCAGGCGAGTCCACCCGCAGCCGAGACAAGCCGCAGCACTCCTTTCTACAACCCAGACCTCAGCTATGAGGCGAACTACGAACAGGGGCCCTTCGGCCTCTTCGCCGTGCCTGCCCCGCAAACCGCGGGAACGGAGGCACAGCCAGCCCATTCCTTTCTTGGCTCTCCCGTGACGCTGCCGTTTGGCATCCCTGCCGGTCCACTGCTCAACGGGCGTTTTGTAAAAGCTGCACTGGATCGCGGCTTCGACCTGCCGGTCTACAAGACAGTGAGGACGCGCAGGTGGGCGAGCCATGCATGGCCCAACGTTCTGGCCGTGCATGCCGGTGGGGATCTGCATCCGACGACGAATCGCCTGCAGGGGCACTCCGACTACAGTGCGGACGATCTCTCGATCACCAATTCCTTCGGCGTGCCGTCTTTCGATCCTGACGTGTGGCAACCGGATCTTGCCGATGCCGTAGCCCATGCCGGTCCCGGGCAGGTGGTCATCGGCAGCTTCCAGGGAACGTTGCCGGAGCATGGCGGCGTAGAGGAATACATCGCTGACTTCGCGCTGGCGGCCCGTCTGCAGCGCGAGACCGGCGTAAAGATTACCGAGGTAAATCTGAGCTGTCCGAATGAAGGGACGGCGCACCTGTTATGTTTCGACGCCGACCGTGCCAGGGCCGTGGTGGAAGGCATCAGGGCGGAGCTTGGGCCCGTTAAGCTGCTGACAAAGATTGCCTACTTTGCAGACGATGAACCCCTGCGCAAGCTGCTTGCCGGGATAGGCCCGCTGATCGATGGAATAGCCGCGATCAACACGATCCCGGCCGAGGTTGTTGACCATGCTGGAGAGCAGGCCCTGCCGGGCGAGGGCCGCTTGCGCAGCGGCGTGTGCGGCAGCGGTATCCGCTGGGCGGGACTGTCAATGACCGAGCGCCTGGTGCGACTGCGCGATGAGATGGGATTTAGCTTTGCCGTGATCGGCGTGGGTGGCGTAAGCCGTGCCGCTGACTACGAGGCCTATCGCGCGGTCGGGGCAAGCGCCGTGATGTCCGCCACGGGCGCCATGTGGAATCCCCTGCTGGCACAACAAATCAAGGCCGGTGCACGGGAGGTGACCCATGCCCTCTGACGCAACGGTGATTGCCGAAGCGCTGCTTGAGATTGGCGGCGTCGGGTTCCGGCTGCATGATCCCCTGACCTTCAAGTCAGGCATCATCTCCCCTGTGTACTGCGACAATCGCACGTTTCCCTTCTGGCCTGGGCAGTGGAAGAAAGTCATCGAGGGCTTTGCCGCATTGCTGGGGCGCGAAGGTGTGCGTTTCGATGTGATCGGCGGGATCGAGGCAGCCGGCATCCCGCACAGCGCGGCGCTGGGGTATGCGATGGAGCTGCCGTCCATCTTTATCCGCAAACAGCCCAAGGAGCATGGCAAAAAGGCGCGCATCGAAGGCGGCGATGTCTCCGGCAAACGCGTTCTGCTGGTGGAAGATCTTGTCACCACGGGCGGCAGCAGCCTGTCCGGCGTACACGCTCTGCGTGAGGCGGGGGCCACCGTCACAGACTGCCTTGCGATCATCAGCTATGGCTTTGCCGAGGCGCGGGAAGCCTTCGCAGAGGCGGGGGTGCGGCTGCACACGCTTACAGGATTTGACGCTGTGCTGACGAGCGCCCTGGAACGCGGTCTCCTGGATGTCGACGGTGCCAACGCGGTGCGGGACTGGCTCGCCGACCCGCATGGCTGGGCAACGAAGCGAGGCCTTCAGTGAGCCCATCCTGCCCTGCCCTTGCCAAGCTCGAAGCGCGTATGGAAGCAAGCGATTCCCTGCTCTGCGTCGGGCTTGATCCGGAACGCTCCCGCCTGCCGGAGGAGTTTCTCGGCGAGCCTCATCCCTTGTTCGCTTTCTGCCGCGAGGTAATCGACGCAACAGCGCCGTTTGCCTGTGCCTTCAAGCCCAACACTGCCTTCTTTGAGGCTGACGGCGCGCGTGGGTGGGATGAGCTGGCCATGGTGTTCGCCTACCTTCGCGAGGCCTGCCCGGAGGTGTTCACGATCTGCGACGCCAAGCGAGCCGATATCGGCAGCACCAATCGCGGGTATGTAACCGCCGTGTTCGACGAGCTGGGAGCCGACGCTATCACCTTGCATCCTTATCTCGGCTCAGAGGCGCTGGCGCCCTTCCTCGAGCGCGCCGACCGTGCCTCGGTCGTACTTTGCCGCACGTCCAACCCGGGCGCGGGCGAACTGCAGGATCTCTCTCTCGACGGCAAGCCGCTTTGGCAACATGTCGCCGAGTCCGTAAGCCAGAGATGGAACACGAGAGGCAACTGCATGCTGGTGGTAGGCGCAACGTGGCCCGGGGAGATGCGCCAAGTGCGCGAGGTTGCGCCGGGCATGACGTTTCTTGTGCCGGGCATCGGTGCCCAGGGTGGAGACATCGAAGCCACGGTAAACGCCGGCTTGCGCCCCGACGGAAAAGGCCTCGTCATCAGCAGTTCACGCGCCATCCTGTATGCCAGCGACCCCGCAACAGTCGCACGCGCCACACGCGATGCTATTAACGGGGCAAGGGAGCGTGTGCATGCCGGACAGTAAGCGATTGCGGCTTGAGGGAACACTGGTAAACCACGAAAGCACGGTCGAAGGCGCGGTCGAGATCGACCTCACCACCGGCCTCATCACCCACGTCGGCCCGAAGACCGGCCAAAGCGACATCGACTGCACCGGCTGCCTGATCTTCCCCGGCTTCGGCGACATACACATCCATGCGCGCGATGACGTGAGCGGAACGCAGACCTACAAAGAGGACTTCGTCACGGCTTCGGCGGCTGCGATACATGGCGGTGTAACGCAGGTGGTCGACATGCCCAACAACCCGATCGCTCCTGTAGACGACGCTCGCTATGACGCCAAGGCCGCGCTCGCGAGCCGCAGCGACGTTCACGTCACGCTCTATGCGGGCATCGGCCCTGGTACGCAGCCACTTAAGCGCCATGTGCCCTACAAGGTCTACATGGGCCCCAGCGTGGGCGACCTCTTCTTCACTTCGCAACAGCAGCTTGAGCAAGTCATCGCGGGCTATCGCGGACGCAATGTCAGCTTCCATTGCGAAGACCCGGAGATCCTCGACGCGTCAAAGGGCGAGCCGACGCACGAGGCGCGGCGTCCCCCGCATGCCGAGGTCACCGCTACGAAGTTCGCGCTGCACCTCATCGAGACGTATGGGCTCGTCGGCAAACTCTGCCACTACTCAACAGGTGAGGGACTGCAGCAGATTCTCGCGGCCAAGGCGCGCGGCGTGCGTGTCACCTGCGAGGTCACGCCGCACCATCTCTTCTTCGACACATCCATGCTCACCGACGCGAACCGCATGGCGCTGCAGATGAATCCGCCGCTGCGCTCGCCATCAGATCGGCTTGCTCTGATCGAAGCTCTACGCTCAGGACTGATCGACTACATCGCCACCGACCACGCGCCACACACCCTTGCGGAGAAAGCCGTCGGCGCAAGCGGCGTTCCTTTGCTCGACACCTATGGCGCTTTCGCCACGTGGCTCATGCAGGAGCACAACTTCACCCCGGGGCAAATAGCCCGCGTGTGTGCGCTGAATCCGGGCCTGTTTGTGCGCGAGTTTCTACCCACTGACTTCGGTCAGGGGTACGGGCGTATCGAACCCGGCTATGTGGGTTCGCTCACCGTGCTCGACCCGAACCGACCCTATCCGGTAACACGCGAGAGCGTCCGAACCAAATGTGCCTGGTCGCCATTTGAGGGCTTCACCTTTCCGGGGGGCGTGCGCTACACCGTGCTGCGCGGGACGATCCACCAGACCGAAGCGGCCGGCTGACGACGGAGACATCATGTTTGAACTGAAGCACCTCATCAGCGCATCGCAACTCTCCCCCGAGACGCTGAACACTCTCTTCAACCTGGCCGACACGATGCAGGCGCAGGACCGGTCCCGCACCCTGAAGCCGCAGCTCAGCGGCCGCATTCTCGCCACGTTGTTCTACGAGCCAAGCACGCGCACGCGCCTCTCCTTTGAGGCAGCCATGCAGAAGCTCGGCGGCAGTGTGCTCACTGTCGAGAACGCGCGCGACAGCTCCTCCGCGGTAAAGGGCGAGACCATCGCCGACACCATCCGCGTCGTGAGCGGCTATGCCGATGCGATCGCCATCCGCCACTTTGAAGAAGGTACGGCTGCCGCCGCCGCAGCGGCTTCCCCTGTACCAGTCATCAATGCGGGCGATGGTGCAGGCGAACACCCCACGCAGGCCATTGCGGACACCTACACCATCCAGCGCGAGCTGGGACGCCTCGACAATCTGCACGTCGTCCTCGTCGGTGACCTGCTCTATGGCCGCACCATTCATTCCCTGCTGCCCCTGCTGGCACAATTTCCTGGCCTGCGTGTGGAGCTCGTGTCACCCACTACCTTGCGCCTTCCCAAGCAGCTGCTCGAAGCCCTGCTCGCCAGGCAGGTTCAGGTGCACGAGACCTCCTCTCTGGATGAGGCCATGGCATCGGCTGACGTGGTGTACGTGACCCGCGTGCAGGGCGAACGGTTCCCTTCCGTTGCGGCTTATGACGCGGTGAAGGATGCCTATGTGCTCACTGTAAAGACAGCGGAACGACTGAAACCCGGGGCTGTAATCATGCACGCGCTACCCCGCCTGAACGAGATCGCGCCCGAGGTGGATCTTGATCCACGCGCGGCCTATTTTCGCCAGGCGCGCAACGGCCTGTATGTGCGGATGGCGCTCCTCTCCTTGTTACTTGGGTGAAATCGCCTGTAATCCGTCGTTTTCACGAGGCGGAAGCTCCCATGCGACAATGAGCCTGCTCTATGCTCCGTTCCGTATTCATCTCGCTCTCCGCCAATCGCCACCTGCGGGCGTTCTCTGAAAGCAACTCGCTCGGACAGCGCGTTTCCAGGCGCTTTGTCGCGGGCATGACCGTGGACGAAGCCATCGGTGTCGTCGATCAACTCAATGCTGAAAACATCGACGCGTCACTCGATTCGCTTGGCGAAAGCGTGCTGCAGGTCTCACAGGCAGAAGAGAGTGCAGCGGTCTATCACCGTCTTCTGGACGGCATCGCGGGGCGCAAACTACGCGCCAATATCAGCGTGAAGCTGACAGCCATGGGCATGGATATCGGCGGCCATGGCGCAGGGCCCGATCTCGCAGAACGCATCGTGGGCGATCTCGTGGCGCATGCTGCCTCCGTAGACAGCTTTGTGCGGCTCGACATGGAGAGTTCGGACTACACGGAAGCGACACTCGCCATGACGGAGCGGCTACACGCTCGCTATCCGGGCCGCGTAGGCGCCGTTCTGCAGGCCTATCTGTATCGGACCGCGGACGATGCCGAGCGCCTGCTCGGGCAAGGCATTCGCATCCGGCTTTGCAAGGGTGCATACAAGGAGCCGCCATCGGTGGCCTTCCCCAACAAGGCCGATGTGGATGCAAACTACGTCAAGCTGATGAAGCGCATGGCCACCAGCGGAGTCTTCTGTGGCATGGCCACCCATGACGAAGCCATCATCGACGAGATGCGCAGGTTTGTCCGCGAAAAGGGCGTACCGCTCAAGGACTTTGAGTTCCAGATGTTGTACGGTGTTCGGCGCGACCTGCAGCGCAAGCTTGTCGCAGAAGGCTTCGGCATGCGGGTCTATGTGCCGTTTGGTACAGAGTGGTACCCGTACTTCATGCGTCGATTGGCAGAACGGCCGGCGAATGTACTCTTTCTCGCAAAGAATCTGCTGAAGAGCTAAACACCCGCTGTTTGGGGCTTAGTGAAGCGCCTGCCCTGGTATGCCGCCGGGTGGCGGCGCAGCAGGTGGCAGCATGGGTTCCACGCGAAGCAGATCGAAGAGCACCGTGCGCTGCGTGTCGCTGAGTGCGGGGCCATACTGACCCGAGGCATACGCCTGCACGCGCTGCTCGGGCGGCAACTCCCGCAGAGCGCGGAAGGTACGTGCAACAGCTCGCCGATCCTCCACTGGCAAACTACCCAGCTGAGACATCGCGCCACGGACCTCGGCCCGCTGGTCGGGGTTGAGCTTCTCCATGGACTCCGTGCGGGCCAGCACACGCTGACGCTGACGCGGATTCATGGCGTCCAGCTGCGCCAGTCGATCCAGCATGCGTTGCTGTGTGGTCCTCGGCAGCTGTCCAAAGCCAGGCTCATGTTGCAGGGCCTGCTGCTGCTCTTGAGGCGTCAGGTTGCTGTGCTGGTTCATCCACTCCGCGAGATGCTCGCCTCGCGCGCCACGATGGTCCCCGGGGCTGTTTTGGTTACCCAAGGGCCGGGGCTGCGGCGAGCGACGTTCGATAGGCGCCGGAGGCGCCGACTCCTGAGTCTGGAGGACTGGCCTCCGCAGGGCGTTCGCCACTGGCACCAAAAGACATAGCCCGGTCGCAGCCGCCGCGAAGAGGACTGAGCGGATTGATCGAATTGATCTACGAATTGAAGCGTGAGACGTCATACGTATCTACAACTTGGCGTTGCCTCTCCGGACCCCACGGCGTCCCGTGCCTGTGCCCCTTCACCCGATAACGAAATTATGGCTGAAGGGACTCTCCCTGCCAACATCTCTGGCCTCCCTAGGTTCGTGGAGCATCATCCCCGGGCGAACTGGCGTCATCCAGCAGATCCATCTGATCGACGGCCTGGGCGTTGTTGTCGTAGATCTTCAGGTCGTTCACCGTGGGCGACGACACGGCCGGAGCAGATGCCTGGTGTACCAGCACTGTTACGGCGGTTCCCCCGCCAACTAGCATAGCGACGCCCAACGCGCCGGCCATCGCTGGGCGCAGCGCCCGGCCCGTGCTGTAGCGCAGGAAGCTGGTCAGCCTTTCCCATGGGCCTTCCGGTGCAGCTGCCTGCTCGGCGCGCAAACGGACGTGCAGTCGGCTGTCGAAGAAGGCGGACGGTTCCGGTGCTGTCCATTCGTCCATCAGCGCCATCGTGGCCCGGAGCTCGTTCACCTCGGACTGGCATATGCCGCAACTGGAAAGGTGTGTCGCTACCTCGGCAGGCACGACCTTTGGATCAAGCAAAAGATCGGGAAGGTAGTTCTGGTAGTTCTTGCAATCCCTTGTCATACTGGCCCCCTCTCTATGGTGGCTTCTTTCTTTGTTAGTTGGCGATGGAGTCCAGCGGCCGCCGTGCGAGGCAGGCGGGTCCAACGGCCGTTACGGCGCAACGGGGAACCTACCCTCATCGCTAGACAAAATCTTTCAGCTTCTCCCGCAGCGTTTGGTACGCGCGGAACAGAAGCGACTTCGTGGCGGACTCCGACAGCTTAAGCACCTCGCCAATGCTCTTGTAATCCAGGCCTTCGTACTTGTGCATCAACACCGCCGTGCGCTGCCGCTCCGGCAGGGCCATCACGTGCTCCCGGATGGCGTTCATGCGCTCCCGGCGCAGCATGTCGGCTTCGGCGGAAGGTGTACTGTCGGCCAGATCCGGCGTTGTTCCGGTTTCGGAGTCGGGCTCGTCCAATTGCACCGTCTGGGCGGTGCGCTCGTTGCGGGTGTCCCTGGCGTGGTTCACCCCCAGATTGGTCGCGATGCGATACAGCCAGGTGCTGAACTTGGCCTCCGCGCGGTACGTCTCACGCGACCGGTACACCCGCAGAAAGACCTCCTGCGCCAGCTCCTCTGCCACGGCCTGGTTGTGCACCATGCGGAACATGAAGTGGATAATCGGCTTCCTGTATTTGCCGAGCAGGATGTCAAACGCGTCCATGTTGCCGGATTTGAGCTCCAGCATGACCTCCGCATCGGACAGGCTGGCCGCTTGGCCACGTGCCATGGCTTCCGCCCGGTGGCGCGCCCCTTCGGGGGTCAAATCCACTGCGGGCGATGGCCGCTCCTCGGGAAACGCGGGCCCCTTGGCGGGGGTGCCGCTCAGCAGACCGGGATGGAGTGCCATCGAACCCATACCCTCCTCAACCCGCGTTTGGTCGGGAGGTTGCGCGTCGTCACGCGATTCATGCCCAGGTTGCCGGACAGGATTTTCCGGCGGGTTCACATCGCGTTCCATCAGGGCAGTATTGTAGCGTTTTCGTGCGTGGGAGGAGAGCATCACCCGCGACCCCTGCCAGGAACCCCCGAGAACAAGACTTGTCGGTTCACTCCGTCCTGATCGCCGGGGCCTGATCGCCGGAGCGGGGTTGCCGGGGCCTGGCGGCCGGGCGCTTCGAGTCATTTGTGCTGAGCACCATCACTTCAAACGCGTTAGACAGCGTTTTCCCAGGCCCACCAACGTCTCCCCGCGTCCCGGCTCCCAGGGCACCTGCCTGTAATTACCTCCGTTTCGTCTACCCTGATGACAGGTCACCTGCCTTCTGGAACGCACGGGCCGGCAAGGCACCGGACGAGGCAGGGTTCCAGCAAGGTTGATCCGAGCCTAACTCCTTTATCGACAATATTTTGCGCAAGATAGGGGGGAGGGGCAGATCCCCCTCAGGAGAGCACGGCCCGGAGGGTTAACCACCTACTCTGTGCGACCATCAAATACTGTGGAATCCCGCCTGCCCATCGATGCCCTGCCCGATCAACCCTGGCAGGCTCTGCTCGACTCCGCAGGTGAGGGTATCTGGGGCGTCGACCTCCATGGCGTATGCACCTTCGTCAACCGCGCCGCCTGCGCCGCGCTCGGCTTCCGGGCCGTCGAGCTCGTCGGCCAGAACATGCACGATGTCGTTCATCACCACTACCCCGACGGCCGCTTCTATCCCGGCTCCGAGTGCAGCGTCTACAACGTCTTCCGCAAGAGCCAGCCCTTCAGCAATCACATCGACCACCTGTTCCGCAAAGACGGCACGATGTTCTACGCCGAGATGTCCGCTCAGCCCATCCTGCAAGGCGGCGTAACGCACGGCGCCGTCGTCACTTTCCGCGACATCACCCAGAGCCAGCTCGCCGAGCAGGCGCTCCGCCGCAGTGAGAAGCTCGCCGCCGTCGGCCAGTTGGCCTCCTCCATCGCCCACGAGATCAACAACCCCCTCGAAGCCGTCGTCAACCTCATCTATCTGGTCCGCCACGCGGACACCATGGCCGCGGTGCAGGAGTACGCCCTGCAGGCTGAGTCAGAGCTCGCCCGCGTCGCCAACATCGTTACCCAGACCCTGCGTTTCCATCGCCAGCACACGGCCGCCGCCCTCGTAAGCCTGGAGGACACCCTCCCCTCTCTGCTGCACATCTACCAGACACGCTTTCGGCAGCGCGGCATCGCCATCCGCTACAAGCTGAGGCCCACCCCGCAGGCCATGCTCTTCGAGGGCGACGTCCGCCAGGTACTCAACAATCTGATCCGCAACGCCTACGACGCTATGCCCTCCGGCGGCACGCTCTGCATCCGGCTCAGACCGTCCACCTCGCCCACCGCGGACGTACCCGGCCTCCGCATCACGATCGCCGACACCGGCACCGGCTTTCTGCCCCGCATGCGTGATCACCTCTTCGAGCCTTTCCACACCTCCAAGGACGCCACGGGCACAGGCCTCGGCCTGTGGATCTCCAAGGGCATCGTCGACAAGCACCGCGGGCTGATCCACATGCGCTCTAGACTGCCCCTGACGGAAGACACCCGGCACGATGGCCAGACGGACAGCCAGACCGTCGCAGAGCCCTACCGCGGCACCGTCTTCAGCATCTGGCTCCCGCTCGGGCAACCGGCCTAGCCCGCCCCAGCCCGCAGGGGCACCCAATGTATCCTCGTCGGAGCACATGAAACGACTCATCACCGGGGCTGTCCTGATCGCTGTGGTCTTCGCCCTGATCTACTTCGACCTCCCCTGGCTCATCACCGCCGTCAGTGCCGTTCTAGCCCTCCTCGCCGCCCTCGAGTTCCGCGATATCACGGCCAAAGCCGGCAGCCCGGTGCCCCTCCCGTGGACCGTCCTCGCCATCGCGGCGATCTTCCTGAACTCGTTCTTCAGCTGGATCGATCCGCTCGCCGTCGCTGCCCTGCTCGCCCTGGCGCTCTTCACGGCAAACGCCTTCCGCTCGCCACTCGCGCAGGTCTTGCCCGAGACCGGCGCAGGCCTTCTGCTGCTGCTCTACGTCGTCTACCCGCTCACGCTGATCCCGCGCATCCTCACCGCCGAAGATGGCACCGCGCTTCTGCTTTTCCTCTTTCTCTGCGTCTGGTGCGGCGACATCGCCGCCCTCTACATCGGCCGCAACTTCGGCCGCCGCAAGCTCGCCCCTGCGCTCTCCCCCAACAAGACCTGGGAGGGCTCGATCGCCTCGGTTGCCGGCAGCCTGCTCTTCGGCATGGGTCTCATCTGGCTCGGCAAGCACCTGGCCGCCGTCAACTCGCCCTTCACGCGCCTCCATACGAGCTGGCCCGCGTGGCAGTTCGCCCCCCTGGCCGTCCTGCTCAACGTAGCCGCCCAGCTCGGCGACCTCGCGGAGTCCGCCATCAAGCGCGGCGCAGGCGTCAAAGATTCCGGCACCCTCCTCCCCGGCCACGGCGGCATCCTCGACCGCATCGACGCCCTCCTCTTTGCGGCACCGGTGCTCTGGTTTGTCCTCCTCGTTCATGGAGCCCTGGGCCTCTAGCTCCTAGCTCCCAGCCGACCGCTCCCAGCCAGCCGCTCCGTCGCTGGCCGCTTCACCGCCGACCGCCTCACCAGCCGATCCGCTGCTTCTGCGAAAATGAAACCTGTGAAGAACATCGCTCTGCTCGGTTCCACGGGCTCCATCGGCCAGTCGACGCTTGACCTCTGCCAGACCTACCCGGACCGCTTTCGCCCCATCGCGCTCGCCGCCGGCTCCAATCTCGAGCTCGCGTTTGCCCAGGTCCAGCGCTGGCGTCCACAGGTCGTGTCCCTTGCCACCGAGTCACTCGCTGATGAGCTCAGCACACGTCTCCGCGAGGCCGGGGTCACCGGCGTGGAGGTCGTGCACGGCACCGCGGGCACCGTGCGCGTCGCAACCCTGCCGCAGGTCGACTTTGTGGTCTCCGCCATCGTGGGAGTTGCCGGTCTCGAGGCCACCTACGCCGCTGTACTCACCGGCAAAACCATCGGTCTCGCCAACAAGGAATGCCTCGTCGCGGCAGGCGATCTGATCCTGGCCGCCGCCCGCGAGTGCGGCACGATCCTGCTGCCCATCGACTCCGAGCACAACGCCATCCACCAGTGCCTGCGTGGCGGCGAGCCCAACGAGGTCAAACAGATCTGGCTGACCGCCTCCGGAGGCCCCTTCCGCAACACGCCCCTGGCCGAGTTCGAGGGCATCACCCCGGCCCAGGCGCTGAAGCACCCCACCTGGACCATGGGCCAGCGCATTACGGTCGACTCCGCGACGATGCTCAACAAGGGCCTGGAGATCATCGAGGCCTGCCGTCTCTTCGACCTGCCGCCCGAGCGCGTGCGCGTCACCGTCCACCCCCAGTCCACCATCCACTCCCTGGTCGAATACGTGGACGGCTCCATCCTTGCCCAGATTTCGGTGACAGACATGCGCCTGCCCATCCTCTACGCCCTCAGCTGGCCGGAGCGCATCCCGAGCGATCTCACCTTCGACATGACCGCTCTCCGCCAGCTCGACTTCCAGACCCCCGATTTCGCACGCTTCCCCTGCCTTCGGCTGGCCTATGAGGCCGCCGGCAACAGCCAGGCCCACTGCATCGCGCTGAACGCCGCGGATGAAGTCGCAGTGGACGCCTTCCTTTCGGGGCATCTCTCCTTTCCTGGTATCCCGCGTACAATCGAACACGTGCTGGCGCTCACCACGGCGGCTTCGCCCACCTCCATTCGCGAGGTGCTGGCGATGGACGTACGGGCCCGCGAACAGGCACGAGAGGCAGTGCACTCTCTTGCTGTAGGCACCGTGTCCGCCTAAGCGCGGCTGCGTTCAGTCAAACCCACGAGGTCTCCCACCCCCGCATGCATCTTCTTCAGGTCATCGTCGAGTTCCTCATTGTCCTCGGCTTTATGGTGCTGGTTCACGAGTTTGGTCACTTTGCCGTGGCCAAGGCCTGCCGGGTGCGCGTTGAGGCTTTTGCCATCGGTTTTGGCACACGGCTCTTCGGCATCGTGCGCGGCGGTACGGACTACCGCATCAACCTGCTGCCCTTCGGTGGTTATGTAAAATTCGCAGGCGATCAGCCCGGCGAAGCCGCCGCAGATCCGGGGGACTTCAACGCCCACCCCCGCTGGCAGCGCGCCCTCATCGTGCTCGCTGGCCCCGTGGCCAACTTTTTACTTTCTTTTGTTTTGCTCGCGATCGTGGCGCACTTTCACCACGAGGTCGGACAATTTCTTAATGGCCCCGCCGTGGTGGACTATGTGCCTGCAGGCACCTCCGCCATGGGCCAGGGTGTGCAGGCCGGCGACACCATTCTGAGCCTGAACGGCCACGAGACCCCCACGTGGTTGCGCTTCCTGGACGAGAGCGTCCTGCGCTCCAACCAAACCGTGCCGTTCACCTACGCCCACGCGGGACAGGTGAAATCCGGCTCGGTCACCACGCCCAAGCTGGGCGACGCGGGGCAATCCGGCGACGAGATGCTGGGCAGTCTCGGGCTTCTGCCCCGCGAGCAGACTTCGCCGGTGACCGTGAAAGCTGTCACGGTAGACACTCCTGCCGCGCAGGCTGGTCTCTACCCTGGGGATCGCGTTCTGGGCATCGACGACTTCCGTCCGCACGGGATCCAGGCCCTGCTTGCCTACCTCAAGGACCGCGCCGGCGCACCGTCGGTGCTCCACATTGAGCGCGATGGGCAGCCCATGCAGCTCGCCATCACCCCGCGCAAGCTGCCGATCCCTGGTGCGGAGACGTCGTACCGTCTGGGCTTTGAAGCCGAGCGCGCCCCCATCGACGTCGTCAAGCTGCCGCTGGGCGAGGCCATGAAGCAGTCCGCCCAGGACAACGCCGACGATTCCACGCTGATCCTGCGCGTGCTGAAGGGCATGTTTACCCGTCAGGTCGCGGTCAAGTCGGTCAGTGGCCCCGTCGGTATGGCGCAGATGATCGACGTTGCCGCCCGCGATAGCCACTGGACGCTGCTGCGCCTGATGAGCTCGATTTCGATCAACCTCGGCATCATGAACCTGCTGCCCTTCCCCGTACTGGACGGCGGCATGATCCTGTTTCTGCTGATCGAAGCACTGATGCGCCGCGACGTAAACCAGGTCATCAAGGAACGCGTGTACCAGGTGGCTTTTGTGTGCCTGATCCTGTTCGCGGTCTTCGTTATGTTTAACGACATTACGAAGCTGCACTTGAAGCTTTAGCAGATCGACATGAGCGCCGGCAGCTGATCCAGGGGACCCTGGCTGAGAACGGAGTGTCGTGAAAAAGCGCGGCTACGTCATCCGGGTAGAAGAAGCGCGTGTTTCTGTAGAACATCGCGCATCTCTTCGGCCCCGCACCATAGTCCTCTTATCGCTCGCGGACCTTTGTTTTTCCTCTTTGTTCCCGGGCATCAGAGACCTTCTGAAATTTGCCTATGAATCTCGAACTTTGGGTGCTGTGGGTGTGGCTTTGGTCTTCTTGCTTATCCCAGTTTTCTGCGGAACTACTTGGTTCTTGTTTGCGTCAGGTGAAGTCATGTCTTGCGACAGTCGGGAGCTGCA
>CAXTVC010000018.1:0-24856 GCA_964247615.1 uncultured Acidobacteriaceae bacterium | reverse complement strand
TGCAGCGCGATATTGCTGAGCGAGGTTGGTTCGTTAACCCATTGCATCCGGATCGAGACGAGACCCCGACGACGCGGCATTAAGGATTTAAGGTCAGCAACTCCGCTGCGATCTCTCTCGCCGCAGCCCTTGCCTTGTCTTCCTGATCTACCGGAAAGCTAATCGCCCCCACGCGCGCGTGCCCACCACCACCCCAGCGTTCGCAGATAGCGGAGATGTTCGCCAGCTCCTCCGCAGGCTTCTTGGTCCATGGGTTGGTACCTACCGAGATCTTGGTGCGGATGCTCGACTTCGACAGCCCCACGTTGTAGGTGCCCTCGGGGTTCAGGTAGTAAGGGATGAACTTGTTGTAGCCCTCGGTGGGCTGGTCGGTGATGTCGAATTCGATCACGCCACGGTCCAGCTTGGCGCGCTCGCGCAGTAACTCCACGCCCTGCCAGTGACGCTCCAGCAGCGGGCCAACAAGCTCCTGTACCCAGGGCTGCGCGAGGACATCGGCGAGCGGCATAGCAGTCAGCAGCGGGATGAAGCGCTGCACGGTTTCGCTATCCGGCGCACTCTCGATGACCATGGTCAGCTTCATCGCGGGCGCGGCCATGCCCACGGCCGCCTCGGCGCTCTCATATTTCGCGCCATCGACAATATTTGCCCAGTAGATCAGCTCTTCGAGCGGCGCGGTGTCCATGCCGAAGCGCGTCCTGGCGATGTGGGCGATCCATCCGGTGCAGCTGATGTAGCTCGGATTGAAAAACTCCCGCAACGCCCTGGGTCCCGGCGTGCCGTCCTCGTTGCGCTGCCCCGCGCGAAAGTTTGCCTCGTCATCGGGTGTCGCAAAGGCCGAGAGGTGATGATCGAACCACCACGTGATCTTCTCCAGCGGCGAATACTTGAAGTCCACGATGGCGTTCTCGCCGTTCGCATCCACCCACTCCGGCTCAAACAGCGAGCCCGCACGATGCACGAGGCCGCGGTAGTCGAAGGTGGTGGCGGTGCCTATGCACTCGCGATGGAAACGGGTAAACAGCGAGGCAGAGCAGGCACCGTCAAAGCAACGGTCGTGATAGAGAACGCGGCAGTTCAAGTAGCTAGGCCCTTCAACGGAAGTCGTATGCGTTTCAGCATAGCCGAAGTCTTACACACGGAACGAAACGCGCCGCTCTCCCGTATGTTGGAGCGATACAGGGAGACTTCCATGCCTCACACTGAGCCCGATCAGCCGGTCTCACCGGCTCTCGCCACGCCCGAGTTTGCACCGCCAGGCGGACATTCCCAGGGCATCCTGTACGGGCCGCTGGGTCTGCGCGCCGGTTGGGGGATCGCGCTCTACACGGTCATCGCCGCCATACTTATCTTTCTGTGTTTCACCGGTATCTTCACGGTCACAGGCCAGATGAAACGGTTAAAGGCGGAGCATCGCCAGGCACACGAAGCGAAGAAAGCAGCCGACGCAAAGCACCAGCCCGTGCTGGATGTTCCCCTTGCGCCGCTGGACTCAGGACTGGCAGAGTTCGCGCAAGCCATCGCGGTGATCTCGGCCGCTGTTCTTCTAGGCATTATGGAAAAGCGACGCTTCGGAGCCTACGGCCTGGCGCGACGTAATCTCAAAGACCTGCTACCCGGGGCCGTCATCGGGATTGCCTCCATCACTCTGCTGGTCGGCAGCCTGCGCGCCCTGCACCTGCTCGTCTTCGACGTGCGTCTGCTCCAAGGCACCTCTATCCTTCGCTATGCAGCGGCGTGGCTCGTCGTCTTCGTCTGCGTTGGTCTGTTTGAGGAGTTTTTCTTTCGCGGTTACATCCAGTTCACGCTCATGCGCGGCGTCCTGCGCCTGGGGGAGCGCCTGGCACCAGCGCACGCAAGACTTGCTGCCTTCTGGATCGCCGCGCTGATCTGGTCGCTGCTTTTTGGGGCTACGCACCTGGGCAACGGCGGCGAGAACGCCGCGGGAATTGCTGCAGTCTTTGCTGCGGGCATCGTCTTCAGCTATGCCTTGTGGCGCACGGGCTCGCTCTGGTGGGGGATAGGCTTCCATACCACCTGGGATTGGGGGCAGAGCTTCCTCTATGGCGTCCCGGATAGCGGTCACGTCTCGTTGGGCCGGTTGTTCGCCACGCACACCAGCGGCAACGTTCTGCTCTCTGGCGGCACGGCCGGACCGGAGGGCAGCCTGCTGGTACTGCCCGTGCTGGCGCTGGTGGCCGTTGCGATCCGGCTGCACCCGCAGGCCGTGCAGCCGGAGGTGGAACCCACCTCGCTACCTTTGGCCGCGCAGCCCTCGGCGCTGGGCCGCCTCCCGTAGAATCGCGGGAGTCGTATGGACTTTCCTGGTTCTGCCCATTCCCCCCTTGGTTCCGAAATTTCCGATGCCCCCGAAGACGAGCAGCAGGCCGGCTCCCCTGCCGCACCCGAAACCCCACAGGGTGAAGCGCAGAGGCCTGCACCGAGCTCAGAGCCGAGACCAGAGCCGAGCTCACAGCCCAGACCTGAACCGCGGCTGCTGACCCGCCCCGATCGCCAGCCTGCCTCGCAGCCGTCCCCTCGCGCGGGACACAAGCAGGTTCCCGCTGAAAAGGGGCTGAACGCATGGTCGCGGCGGCTGGCTGCCCGCCGTGCAAGGACCGCCGCAAAGAACCGCGCCGGACGCGTCGGTGCTGACCACTCCCGGAAGGGCGACATACGAAAGGGCCATGCGAACCGCATCCGGCTGTGGGGCTCCGTCACCCTGTCCCTGCTCTTTCTGGGCGTGATGGCCGCGATGGGCACCGTGCTGTATCTGCGACATGCGATCAACGCGGCGTTGCCGCAGATCGATGGCTCGGTGCAGGTCTCCGATCTACGGGCGAGGGTGACGATCACGCGCAACGCACAGGGTGTACCGACGATTACCGCGGCCAATCTGCCTGACCTGCTCTTTGCCCAGGGTTATACCACCGCGGGCGACCGCCTCTGGCAGATGGACGGGCTTCGACGGCACGCCGCGGGGGAGCTCGCCGAGGTGCTCGGGCCGAGCATGATTGAGCACGATCGCCGCCAGCGCTACTTGCAGATCCGGGCCGCCGCCGACCGCGCCGTCACGCAGCTGCCGGCGGACCAGCTGGTGCAGCTGGAGGCCTATGCGCGCGGTGTGAATGCCTACATCGACAGCCACCGCAACGCCCTGCCCCTTGAGTTTCGCCTGCTCGCCTATAACCCCGCCCCGTGGACGCCACGGGACACGCTACTGGTCTCACTCGCCATGTGGCAGGACCTGTCTACCGAGTTCCCCCGCAAGATGGACCGCGAGGCCCTGAGCGCGCATCTACCTGCGGAGCTGCTGCCTGACCTCTACCCGGTCGGCTCATGGCGTGACAAGCCGCCCGCCGCGCAGAGCCGCGACATCACTGCGCCGCACCTCGTGGAGCAGATCCCGCTCGACCCCTCGCAGTCGCGCGCTACGCCAGTTGCGGCCCCTGGCACCCGGGTAGGGGACCTTCTTGCGGTAAGCCATGATTTGGGCGGCAGTGACCGCTGCGAGGGTTGCCGTTCGGGGTCCAACAACTGGGCCGTGAGCGGGGCGCGTACGGCCTCTGGCGCGCCCCTGGTCTCCAACGACATGCACCTGAGCCTCGCTATTCCGGATATCTGGTATGAGGCCTCGCTGCATGCGGATCTGGCGGACACAGACGCAGCCAGGGCTGGTGCTTCACGCCTCGATGCCACCGGCTTCTCCCTGCCCGGCGTGCCTTTCATCATCGTGGGCCGCAACACGCACGTCGCCTGGGGCGTCACCAATCTGGGCGCGGACGTCCAGGATCTGCGCGTTGAGCACCTGCGCGGGGCGGGTGATGACACCGAGTACCAGCGTGCGGACGGTACCTGGGCTCCGGCCATCCATCACGCTGAAACCATTCGCGTCCGTGGCCGCCTCAACACCACGCTCGACGTGCTGACAACGAAGCACACGGGCGGCACGGGTGAGATGGAAACCCCCGTGATCTCGCCGCTGTACCCCGGGGAGCAGCGGGCGTTGTCTCTGGCCTGGACCGCCTACGAGCCCACAGCCGTGAACTCCCCATTTCTTGGCGTAAACACTGCAGCGGACGGCACCTCCCTCGTGAACGCCTTTGCCCACTTCGGCGGACCTTCGCTGAACCTGGTCTGGGCCGATGCGGGTGGACACATCGGCTACCACGCCCTGGGCCTGGTGCCCGTGCGTGGCCTCGCGGTGAAGCACCCCCGCAACGTTGGGGCGCCGATTGTCGATCCCGGCACGACACCACCGGACGAAGGGAATGAGGGTACGGAGAGCCCGGAGCCGCCAACCGGCCCCGAGGCGTTCCTCAGCTCGCAGCCTCACATGATCCTCAGCGCCTACTTCCCTGCGCGGCGCCGTCGGCCAGCTCTTCCACGCGCAGGCGCATCGCGGGGCAGATCGCGGCCGCAGATCGCTGGGTCGGGAAGGCGCGCCGCCCGGCAACGCTCTCCTCGCCGGCAGCGAGGCGCCCGCATAGCTGCAGCGCAACCCGTCGAAGCTCCCCTGCCCCCGACGGCCCCGGTCATCGACTACACGATCGGCTCGCCGATCCCGTCGGTCCCCGTCGACGCCCTGGATGCCTCGCAGGCCTGGACCGCCTACATCCCGTATGAGGCCCTGCCCTCGGTCGTGGACCCGAAGAATGGCCTCCTCGCCACGGCTAATGCCCGCATCACGCCTGACGACTACCCCTATGCCATGGCGAACGACTGGACAGATCCCTTCCGCGTGGAGCGCATCGTGCACGCCCTGACCGGGCGTAAAGGGCTGACGCCGGACGACATGCTGCACCTGGAGACCGACGTCCATTCCGAGGTCAATCTAGCGCTGGCCCAGCGGCTTGCCTATGCCGTGGACCACGCCGGCAAAGACGCACTCGGCAGCAACGCGGCACGGCTCCATGAGGCCGCCAACATGCTCCGTTCCTGGAATGGCGACATGACGACGGACTCCCCCCCGGCCGCGATCATAGCGGCGGTACGCCCCGCGCTGTGGTCGGCGCTGCTGGTGCCGAAGATCGCGGCGCATGATGGGGTCGACGCGGAGCATGCGGCGTCCCTGGCTGCCCTGTACACCTGGGTGGAACGCAGCTCGGCGCTGGAGGTGCTGGTGCAGCATGAGCCGGCCCGCTGGCTGCCGCGAGGCTCGGCCAACTGGAACGACTTCCTCGCTACAACCCTGGCCGCGGCGCTGCACACAGCACATGCTCCAGGCAATCTGGAGCGCTGGCAGTACGGTCAGGAGCACACGGTGGAGCTCGCCCATCCCATCTTTGGGACACACCACGTCGTCAGCCGCATCTTCGGCATCCACGCCACCACCGGCCGTCAGCCCGCGCCCGGCGACGGCACCACCATCGACCAGATTGGCACCCACTTCGGCCCCAGCGAGCGCTTCACCGCCGACCTCTCCTCCGAAGACGCAGCCCTGGGCAACATCACCACGGGCCAGTCTGCCAACCCGCACAGCCCCTGGTATCTGGACCAGTTCAAGCCGTGGCTCGAAGGCCGCAGCTTCTCCCTGCCCACTGCGCATACCGAAGCAACGCATACACTGACGCTCACACCACGACGCTGAGAGTGGAGAGGCCGCAGTACCCGACGATCCCAGTGCGCCTGCGTCTCTCCCCCGGTAGGCCTAACCGCCGGGGCAGCGTGACAAAATGAGTTGAAGGAGCCCCGGGCAAGTGCCATCCTCTATGCGATTACGCTGGCCTGCTCCGATGTTCTGGCTGATGCCGCTGCTGGCGTTGTTGCTCACACTCCCTTTGTGGCTGCACGGCCCCTCCTGCGGACACGACTTCGGCTTTCATATGCAGAGCTGGATGGACGCCGGCGAGCAGATGCGCCACGGGGTGCTCCTGCCGCACTGGGCCTACTCGCCGGCCTTTAACGCGGGCGAGCCGCGCTTCCTGTTCTACCCGCCGCTCTCGTGGCTGCTTGGCTCGGTGCTCCTGCTTGCGCTACCGGCCAACGCGGTCCCGGCCGCCTTTACCTTTCTCGCGCTGACCCTTGCCGGCTGGGGCATGTACGCCCTCGTGCGTCGGGTCACCGGGGCCGCCGGGGCCCTGCTCGCCTCCGCGCTCTATCTGGCCAATCCCTACCTGCTCTTCACCGCTTTTGAGCGCACCGCCTTTGCCGAGCTGCTGGCTGCTGCCTGGATGCCCTGGCTCCTGCGCGCCGCGCTATCGGATCAGCCGACGCCCCAGGCAATCGCGATCCCCCTCGCCCTGCTGTGGCTCACCAATGCTCCCGCGGCAGTGATGGGCACCTATGCCCTGGCGCTGATTCTTGCCCTGCGCCTGGTCCTTGCCTGGCGCAGGCGCGCGGCAGGCACAGCCCGGACGGGGTGGATGGGTCTGGATGTATCCCTGCTGAGCGCCGGCACCGGCGGCCTGCTCCTGGGCCTCGCGCTGGCTGGCTTCTATCTCGTCCCAGCAGCATTTGAGCGCCGCTACGTGCAGATTGCCATGGCCATCATCCCCAACATGCGCGTCGAGGACAACTTCCTCTTTGGCGGCACCGGCTATGGCCCCCACGACGCGGTGCTGCATACCGCCAGCCTCGTCGCCGTCACGGTGCTGGGTCTTGCGGCAGTGGCCCTCGTCGCCGCCTGGCTCCGACGGCGCCCGACCACGCGGCAGCCCAGCCCCGGGCACGACACCCTGCTCGTTCTCACCGTCCTCACAATCTTCATCGCCACGCTGCTCTTCCACATCACCCTGCCGCTCTGGCACCTGCTGCCGGAGATGGCCTTTCTGCAATTCCCCTGGCGACTCCTCGCGGTCCTGGGCTGCGTCTTTGCCCTTGCCGTCGCGCTCACGCTGGGCACGGCTCGCATCCCTCTGCTAGTCGCTGGCGGGGCAGCTCTCCTGCTCGCGGGCGTCGCCGGTCAGCTTGCCATCAAGGCCTTCCGTGAGGGCTGCGAGGCCCACGAGTTGCCCGCCGAGCGCGTGGCCCTCTACGCCGCCCACCACGGCGTGGGCCCCACCGACGAGTACACCCCCGGCGATGCCGACAACGATCAGCTCCGCTGGGACGACCCCGCCTCTTGGCTCGCCGAAGCTCCAAACACCCCAGGCCCGGGCACCGTGCCCAACCCGGCAGCCACCATCACCAACTACGACGAGCCGCCGCCGCTGGAGCAGACCGTCTCCGGCCGTGCGCCTACGCACCTGCACCTGACCCTTCAGAAACCGCGGGCCCTGGTCCTGAACCTACGGGACTACCCGGCATGGGTCGTCACCGTGAACGGACAGGCCCCGCCGCACCTGGTGCGCGACGACGGCCTGGTGGCGGTGGCTCTGCCTCCCGGCGTCAGCGACGTCGAAGTGCATTGGCGACGGCTGCCCGATGTCTGGCTTGGCGACGGATTGAGCCTCGCCGCGCTGGGCATTGCGGTCTTCCTCACCGCCAGGTCGCGTAGAATCGTGGCTTAGGAATGAACATCGATGTGCAGCACACCCTACGCTCAGGAGCCGCGCTGACCGACGAGGCGCTGGAGCGCCTTCTGCCCGCGGCAACGACCGAGCCCCATTCGATTCACCGGGCATTACGCCACTCCACCTTTGCCGGTGGCAAACGCCTGCGCCCGATTCTGGTTCTGGAGGCCGCCCGCTGCGTGGCAGGCAGTCTGCCCGAGGGTGCCGCTGCCCTGGGTGCCGCGGTGGAGATGGTGCACACCTACTCCCTCATCCACGACGATCTGCCCGCGCTCGATAACGATGATCTCCGCCGCGGCAAGCCCACCTGCCACGTGGCCTTTGGCGAGGCGATCGCCATCCTCGCCGGGGACGCCCTGCAAACCCTTGCCTTCCAGACCATCGCCGAACTTCCCGCGCCTGCCCCCACGGTCGTTTCCATCCTGCGCGAGTTTGCAATCGCTATCGGCACCGGCGTAGGCCCGGAACCCGGCTCCGGCAACGTGGCCGCACTGGCCCCGGGCATGATCGGCGGCCAGGTGATGGACATCGAAGGCGAAGGCGCGAAGCCCACCGCGGCGCTTGTGGAGCGCATCCATCGCGCCAAGACGGGTGCGCTCATCACCACGTCCATCGTCTGCGGCGGTCTGCTCGGCCTGGGCTACTGCCTGAGTGCCCCGGACCGTGCCGGCAAACTCCCCTGCACCTCCGGGGACACCGTCGCGCGGCTGCGCACCTTTGGCGAAAACGCCGGCCTCGCTTTCCAGATCGTCGACGACGTGTTGGACATGACGCAGAGCTCCGAGCAGCTTGGCAAGACCGCTGGCAAGGACACTGCCAGCGACAAAGCGACGTGGCCTGCCGTCTTCGGCATCGAACAATCACGCCGCGACGCCCAGGCCCTGATCGACGACGCCTTTGCCGCCCTGGAGCCTTTCGGGCAGAGTGCCGATTCGCTCAAGGCCGTCGCGCTCTACCTGCTGGACCGGACCCACTGACACAATGCGCCTGCAACCACGCCATTACGTTCTGATCGGCCTGCTCATCCTGTTGGGCATATGGAATCTGGTGCGGATGCACCGTGTACACCAGGCCGCCACGCCCTCTGCGCCGGTCGCAGCAGGCCCTGGATGGAGCGCGTTCGATCAGGCCGCCGACCTCCGTGACGCGCCCGAAGCCCAGTTCACCCCCGCCCTCAATGGCCTGCGCGCCCAGACCGAGTCCGCCACTGGACCGCTGGCAGCCGACCTGCGCGATTGCCAAATGTGGCTGCTCTACTACCGTCGGGGTGCCCCGGTGGCCTCCGGGCAGCCCAACAACTGGGCCATGCTGGCCACCAGCCACGTGCAGAGCTGCCGCAACTCCCATCGCGACGTGGGCCGCTGAGCCTGCCTCTGAGTCCGCCACAAATGTTCACCGAAGACGATCTTCGCCGTGCCCTCGCCGACTGCTACGTCCCATCACTTCACCGGGATGTCATCGAGGCGGGTCTGGTACGCTCCGCGACTCTCGAACCTGACCACGAGGCCCCCGGGTCCGGCATCCCTGGCGTGCCCGATCGCTACATGGCCACGGTCCTCCTCACCGCGCCCGGTGGTGAGGAGGTCATAAACGCTCAGCTGCGCGCCGCGGTGGAAAATCGCCTGCTCGGCATGCCGGAAATCTCGCGCGCAATCGTGAAAATGATGCCAGCCCTGTTTCCCATCCTCAACCTGCGATAGCTTTCCCGTATGGCAGCTTCCCGCAAAAGGGCGCCGGCGGTTCATCCCTTCGATCGATTGCATGGCATGGACACCTCGGGTCTGCTGCCCGGCACGGCCATCGCACAGGGCACAGGCATTACCCCGGAGGAGCTGACCGCCTACTACGGCGTGGCGCCCAGCATCCTGCACGGGGTCATCGACCTCTGGCTGCGGGCCTGCGCACCCCAGCAGCCCATTGAGCGCACCGTCTTTCTGGATGTGGGTGCAGGCAAGGGCCGGGCGCTTCTTCTGGCCTCGCAATATCCCTTCCTGCGCGTGGAAGGCATCGAGCTGAACCCCAGCCTGACCGAGATCGCCCAGGCCAACATCACCCGCTGGGCGGCCAGCCCCCTCGCGGAAACGCTCTCTCCCATCGCCCTGCACCAGGGGGACGCAACAAAGTTCCCGCTCCCGCACGAGCCCACGCTTGCCTACCTGTTTCACCCCTTCGAAGCAAAGCTGCTGGGACGCTTCCTACGCCACGTCGAGCGCTCGCTGAAGGCTCATCCCCGGCCCTTCGACCTGCTCTACGTGAACGCAGAACACGACTCGCTGCTGGACCGCGATCGATGCCTTAGAAGATTGTGGATGGGCCGTGTGCCAATGAGCCCGGACGATCACCTCGCGGACCTGGCGGCCATCGCAGAGCAGAAAGAATACGGCTCCACGGGAGACGAAGTATGCGCGTTCTACAGGATCGTTGTCAACTGATACAACTTTCTGCCCATTTTGAGGGAGAAATCCCGAATCTTCGGGAACCTCCGGGTACTCTATTACGTAGGGAATGTAAGAAGAGCCAAACGGCTGATTCGCCCCCCGTCCAAACCTGGATGGACCCGGATCGACCGCCCGAGAGATCAGCTTAAGGCGTCATGCGACGCTTCCGATCCTGCTCCGACCCTGTATGCCAGCACGATCTGACGGCTCAGTCTTGACCTGATGTCCGCCTCCGCTGAATCCCATCACCGCTTTACTGCCCATCGTTTCTCGTGCCGCGGCCCCATGTTTCGCCGCGCCGAAGAGGAGTCTTGTATGTATCAGTTACTTGTCGCTACCGCCTTTGCAGCCACTGTGTTCGTCCCCAGCTTTATCGGCATCCGTGCACGGACCGAAGCTCAAGCGGACGCCACACACCGCCGCCAGCGCTAAGCGCGGTTTTGCTGTCAGAAGGGCCGCGCTCCTCGCGCGGCCCTTCTTCTTGCTTGCCTTTCTCCTTCGCTGGCTCGCTCAACTCTCGTTCCATCGAATCAGAAACAGCCGTTCTGTCTCGTTTTCCCCCGGCGTAATGGCGATCTCCGCATCAGCACGCGCCACAAGTGCCGGAAACCGCTCTCCCCACTCGATCAGGATCAGCACGTCGCCGGCATCGGCAATCTCCCAGAGACCAATCCGCTCCAGCTCGGCCTCGGTCTCCAGGCGGTAGAGATCCAGGTGGAAGATGCGCACCTTGTGCCCCTTGTACTCGTGGACAAGGGTGAAGGTTGGGCTGGTAACCGTCTCCAGATCCGCCGCGCCCAGGGCCGCCGCCAGGCCTTTGACCAGCGTCGTCTTGCCTGCCCCGAGATCGCCGCGCAGCAAAATCAGCTTGGGTGGCCTCAGAAGTTCGGAGATCACCTGCCCCAGGCCGATCGTGCCGGCTTCACTCCGCGTGCGGAGACGTTTTTCACGGTTGAAGTTCATTGAAAGATCCCTCGCGTCGCCGGGGAGGCCCAGGCGTTGTTTGTGGCGGTACCGGCAATCCAGGTAAGGCCGTCGGCGTCGCGTATCCGGGCCCGGAAGGCGCGTGCCAGGTGCGACACCGTGTCCGTGGCGAGCACCGTGTGTTCATCCTGCTCGAGACAGGCAAAATCTCCGGCCAATCCATGCAGAAATACGGCGGCTTCCACGGCCTTGGAGGCCTGCTCGGGGTACTGGCCCAGCATCGCTGCCACGATACCAGTGAGAATATCGCCGCTGCCGCCTTTGGCCATGGAGGGGTTACCGGTCGTGTTCACCGCGATGCGTCCGTCCGGATGAGCGATCAGGGTCCGCCATCCCTTGAGGACGAGGTGCACGCCGTGCTGCGTGGCAAAGCGTCGCGCGATACCGATGCGGTCGGCCTCCACGTCCTTCACCGTGCCGCCAATCAGCCGTGCCATCTCGCCGGGATGCGGCGTCAGTACTAGCAGGCGGGGTTTGCCGGCCTGATCCTTGCCTTCCGCGGCGAGCTTCAGCAGCTCGGTGTGGCCCGCAAAGGCGTTCAGTGCGTCGGCATCGATCACGGTCGGCAGGCTCACCGCCTGCACAAAGCGGCGCACAAACTCCGGCGTCGAGCCCTCCTGGCCCAGCCCAGGGCCAATGCCGACGACCTTGATGCCCTTGAGCAGCCCGGCAAGCGGCTCGGTCTGCAACACCTCCAGCGATAAACCGCCGGGTTGGCCGTCGGGCCTCGTTTCTTCCTGCAACGGCGTCGTCATCAACTCCGGCGTGATCCGCGCCACCTCGAGCAGGATGGAGCGGGGTACGGCGGCAGTGACCAGGCCCGCACCTGTTCGCAGCGCAGACAGGCTCATCATGGACGGGGCCCCGGACTTGCCGTAGGCCCCTCCGATCAGCAAAACATGGCCAAATTTACCCTTGTTGCCGTCCACGCCCCGGGGCGCTTCGGCGATCGCCTTTGCCGCTCCCGCCCAGTGCAGGTCCGTAGCGGAGACCACCGCACCGTCCGGTGTACCTATCTCTGCAACAACCACCGGCCCAAAGACTCTGCCCGGCGTGAGATGGCCGAAGACGTGCGCCAGCTTGGGCGCGACGAATGTGACCACCGCATCTGCTCGAATGGCCTCGCTCCCTTGCGTTCCCGGCAAGTTCAAGGCATGCATCGCGACCGCATCCGCGTCCCATCCACTGGGGAGATCCACCGCGATAATGGGGACCTCGCTCTTCGCAAGCAAGTCACGTGCCGCCGCCGCCAGGCCGCGCAGGGGTGGCTTGAACCCTGTACCGACGATGGCATCCAGCACAACCGACGCACTCTCCAGCACACCAGGCAGTTCACTCTCATCGGCGATTTGTCGAATCTCAATCCCAGCGTCGACGGCAGCCTGGAATACCTCGGCCACCGGCTCTTTGAGCTCGGCAGCCGAGCCCAGCAGGACCAGCCGGACAACACGCCCCGCACTGGCCAGTTCCCGGGCGGCGACCATCCCGTCGCCACCATTATTCCCCTTGCCGCAGAGGGCGACCACCAGGCCTGATGCCGGCCCGTGGTGTAAGGCAAAGCGCGCCACGGCGGCACCCGCGCTCGCCATGAGCCTGGCTACCGGGACGCCCCTCTCGACCGATCGCCGATCTGCCGCGCCCATCTCCTCCGCCGTCACAATCCGCATGCATACCTCAGTCACTCAGATGCAGGCTTCGGAGAGCTCTCGTGCGTAGCAGGGTTCAGGGGTTAATCAGCGACCAGTGCTGGCGGAGCCGTACGCGACATTGGCCGGGCTGTGCGGTGAAGCAAAGTAGTTGCGCTCATACATCGCCCGGTAGAATGCGCCGGTCAGCTCGGCGGCCTTGGGCCCAAACGTGGAACGCCCACCCTCAAGAAAGATCACCGTAACAATGCGGCCCGTTGGCGCGTTGCCGTAGGAGACAAACCACCCATAACGCGTCCCGTGGTTGGAGCACGTACCCGTCTTGCCAAAGACCGGAAACTCCACGAAGTTGCTCTTCAGCGACCGCGCTGTGCCCCAGTTCACCGCCCCACTCATGCCCGGCAGAATCTCCGGGATGACGTTCTGGATATCGAGCAGCCGCTTGACCCGGGGCTGAAAGTTAGCTGCCTGGTCGGCCGTCGTCGGGTGCTGCAGGTAATAGAGCGTACCCCCGTTGGCGATCGCCGATACCATGGCTCCCAGCTGCAGCGGGGTCATGGAGATGCTCTCGCCGAACGAGCACATCCGGCCTACTCCACCCATTTCGTGCGGCAGTTCGGTGTCGGGGTAGGTGCCCAGCTGTTCGCCGGCAATGCCGTAGCCCGCGAGCTCACCCAGGCCAAACTCATTCGCATAGTGCTTCACGCGCTCGAAGCCCATGGCGCGGCCCAGCACCTCGAAGTACAGGTTCACACTCTTGGCCAGCGCCGTGGTCAGATCCAGCGAGTAATGTCCGCCCAGGTTGACCGGGGTATCCGCCTTGACCAGGCCTTCCTTCAGCGCCGCCAGCGCCACCGAAACCTTGATCGTCGAGCACGGCTCCGCACCGGAGCTGAGTGCCAGCTTCTGGTTCACCATCGCCAGGATGCGGCCAGAGGACGGATCAATCGCCAACGCCGTCCCGTTCATGTTGCCAAGTGCCTGAATGGCCGCGGCACGCACCAGGGGATCTTCACCTGCGAATACGTCGCCGGCAGTCTGCAGCGTCGGGTCTTCGATGAAGCTGGAAGCATAGAAGCGCTCGCCCATGTTGCGGACGGCATGCGCCAGAACACGGCGGCCCCCGCGGCCACGCCGCATGGCGACGCCCCTACGCACCCCGCCGCCGCGGCGGCTTGAAACGCCCCGTCCGGCACGCGCCACCGAGGCGTGCGCGCCCCGGGGCGCCACCCGGTGACGCACCGACGCAGGGCAGGAGACAACAGCACAGCAGAGCAGCAGCAGAGACACAGCGGAGCGAAAGTTTGCCAAGGTTAGACCCTAATGGTTTCGGCGCAAAAATGCCGGGATGTCGAGTTCATCGGACTCGGCTGGAGGCGCAGACGCGTCGCCGGCATAGCCCGCAAAGGTAGGAACCCGCGTCTCCGCCCGTTGTGGCGCGGCAGGGGGAGGCTCTTGCACTTTATCGGCAGGTTTGGACATTTCTTGAGTCCACGTGCGCTCCGTTGACGCCCGCAGCTCGTCATTGCCCTTCTTAAAGAAATCGTCGTCAAAAACAGAGGCCGGTACAGGCACCAGTTCGGCCACGGGTCCTCGGGACGTCGTCGGATGGTAGGGTCCCGGTGCCGCGCCTGCGGTGCGACTCCCCAGAAGCGGCTTCTCGAATCCACCAACGCTCGCAGGCGCGGGCTTGGGGGCAGGCTGAGCGTCGTCCGTAGCTTCAGCCTCCGGTCCCCCCGCGGGGCTGGCCGCACGCACTACCGGAATCGGCTCCGGGCTTCCAGCAGGGGATGTCCTTGGCGCGCCTTCTGTCACAGGCTGAGCAGAGACTGGAGGTGGTGGAGCTGCCTCGCTGGCGAACGGCACATTGGCAACACGCGGCGCAATGCGCGGGTTGAAGCTCGTCCCGCCCGTAGGGGCAACTTCAAACGGCACGTCGCCGCCGAGCATGCGCTCCCGCCGTTGCGGCTGAGACTCCCGGAATCCTGTGGCAATGACCGTGATCTTTACATCGTCACCCATCGCCTCGTCCAGCACCGCGCCAAAGATGATGTTGGCATCCTCATGTGCGGCGTTCTGGATGATCGTCGAGGCCTCGTTGACCTCGTTCAGCTTCAGCGAGCTCGACCCGGTGATGTTGATCAGCACACCGCGTGCCCCATCAATGGCACCGGACTCCAGCAGCGGCGACGCCATCGCTGCCATTGCGGCATCCCGCGCACGATCCGCGCCGGAGCGAACCGCCGTACCCATCACCGAATAACCCATGCCCGCCATGGTCGTCTTTACGTCGGCAAAATCGCGGTTGATGATGCCCGGAATGGTGATGATGTCCGAGATTCCCTGCACACCCTGACGCAGCACGTCGTCGGCGATACGGAAGCTCTCAAAGAACCCCGCATCCTTGGCCACCGCGAGCAGCTTCTCATTCGGGATCACGATGAGAGTATCGACCGATTCCAGTAGCTCCTGCATACCCCGTTCGGCCTGCATCATGCGACGTTTGCCCTCAAAGCCGAACGGACGTGTTACGACCGCCACGGTTAGGGCCCCCATCTCACTGGCCAGCGACGCAATCACCGGCGCCGCGCCGGTGCCTGTACCACCGCCTAGCCCTGCGGTCACAAACACCATGTCCGCGCCTTCCAGCGCTTCGATGATCTTGTCCGAATCTTCGAGTGCCGCGCGGCGACCGATATCCGGGTTCGCGCCGGCACCCAGGCCCGCAGTGAGCTTCACGCCCAGCTGCAGCTTTACCGGTGCGTTGCTTGTTTCCAGAGCCTGCGCATCGGTGTTGGCGGCAATAAACTCCACGCCTTCTACCTTGGCGGCGATCATGCGGTTCACGGCGTTGTTGCCGCCGCCGCCTACACCAATGACCTTGATGCGGGCGCTGCGTTGTGTTTCATCGTGATAGTGGATACGAAGGGCGTCGTCGGCCGGGTACGACATGGGGGCGGACTCCTGGGAGGCGGAGAGGGGATGCTTCCGCTCTGATTCTGCATGAAGATGGGGCGACGCGCACATCGCTTCCTAGCGAAGCCTCACGCGCCGTACCTAGTTGGATTCGGTAGAGACGTTTCGCCGAGCATGGCCCGGTGTCCTGTCCCCGGGTACACGTGCTTTTCTAGCGCGGCGTATGAAAAACCAGACCGGCACCGATGGACTGCGTGCCATGCGTGCTCGGGCCAAACAGAGCGCCGGCACTCAGCTCGATCACCCGGATATCCATAAAAGGCGCTACAGAGATGTCGCCACCCAGCGTGGCCTGCACCTTGGTGTAGTTGCTGTAGGCATATACCGGACCAAATTTGGAATATCCGCCAACCACCTCGCCGAACGGATGCAGCCAATGGATCGGGGTCGGCCCCTGTGCGTGCACGCCGCCCATCGCCTCATATTCGCGAATCAGGTTGGTACTGGAGATGTTCGCCCCGGGATCCTTGTTCGTGTTCAACACGCCGCCGCGGAAGATCACGCCGTAGCGAACCGGACCCAGCGAGCGGAAGTCATAGTAAAGCCCAAAGTTGGAGCCGTACGGCTTGTCCGTGGTCGTGCCGGAGGTGCACGTCCCAACCCCGTTTCCCGTGCTCTGGGCGCAGGCAACCCCGCCGATTCTCTCGCCGGTAACCGTTCCAAAGACCCCAAACTGTGCGTGAACGGCCGGGGAGGAGAGCGCCGCAAAGGCGGCAAAGACAGGCAGGCACTTGCGCAACAACATGAGCTTCATTCTACCTGTGAGACGGTTCGCGACCCCGGTCAGGGAGCAACTTCCGCTATGCAGGTTGGCAATGATCCCCCTTGCGCCTCGCTGACCCTGCTCGCCGCGGGAGCGCAGGTTTCATCTCGCGGCGCAAATTCCTGTGCTCTAATGAGCCCACATTTGCCATTGCTTAGCCCAAAGGAGCCAACAATGCCCATCGTAAAGACCAAAGACGGCGTCGACATCTTCTACAAGGACTGGGGTGCAGGCCAGCCCATCGTGTTCAGCCATGGGTGGCCGTTATCGTCCGACGACTGGGATACCCAGATGCTGTTTTTTCTGCAGCACGGCTATCGCGTGATCGCCCACGACCGGCGCGGCCACGGGCGCTCGACCCAGGTCTCGGACGGCCATGACATGGACCACTATGCCGATGACCTCGCCGCCCTGACAGAGCACCTCGATCTGGCCGATGCTATCCACATCGGCCATTCGACCGGCGGTGGCGAGGTCGTCCGCTACCTCGCGCGCCATGGGGAGAGCCGTGCCAGCAAGGCCGCGCTCATCAGCGCCGTTCCCCCGTTGATGATGAAGACAGAAGCCAATCCGCTGGGCCTTCCCAAGGCCGTGTTCGATGGCCTGCAATCGCAACTCGCCGCCAGCCGGGCGCGCTTTTATCGCGACCTTCCGGAAGGGCCGTTCTACGGCTACAACCGCCCCGGCGCGCAGGCTTCAGAGGGCGTCATCGGGAACTGGTGGCGGCAGGGCATGATCGGCGGCGCCAAGGCGCACTACGACGGCATCGTGGCCTTCTCGCAGACTGACTTCACCGAAGATCTGCAAAAGATCACCCTGCCCGTACTCGTCATGCACAGCGAGGACGACCAGATCGTGCCCTACGCGGCCTCCGGCCCGCTCACCGCCAAGCTGCTGAGGAACGGAACCCTCAAGACATACAAAGACTTCCCACACGGCATGCCCACAACCCAGGCAGACACGATCAACGCCGACCTCCTGGCCTTCCTGCAAAGCTGAGGGGGCTCCATGCATCGCCCTCCCTCCGACAAATCGCTTTGGGAAATGACGCGATCTTGTGAGCGGGTCTCAAGCACGCAAGATCCATTTTCCGCTAACGGCGTTTCTCGGTACTCATGGCTCCTTGTCGGTGATCACGGGACACCTCGTCTCCTGCGATTGAGTGTCTCGCCCTGCCAATGAGACCTAGACTGGTTACATGGTTCGCCTTGCGCTCGCAAACCTTCGCTTCCCTGCTGCAGCAGAGCATTCCATTCGTCTCGCTACAGACGCCATTGCCGAAGCTGCCAAGGCCGGCGCGCAGGTGCTTTGTTTTCCCGAAGAATATGTGCCTGGTTACCGACTGGGCCCACATGCCGTCGCACCTCCAAACCCCGACTTCCTTTCGCGTGCTTTGAGTCAAATAGCCGCCGCGACACGTGCGGCGGACTTGACAGTAGTCCTCGGCACGGAACGGCTGGTTGAAGGTGCCCTGCGCATCTCTTCGGTTGTCCTAAACCCAGATGGGACCACGCAGGGATGGCAGGACAAAGTCCAGCTCGACCCTTCCGAAGACACCCTCTTCTCCCCAGGTACGGAGCGCCGTGTCTTCCGGGCGGGCGATCTCCTTTTCGGTATAGCCATCTGTCACGAAGGATGGCGCTATCCAGAGACGGTGCGCACGGCAGCACGGCAAGGCGCACACCTCGTGTTTCATCCTCACTATCACTGGGCTGAGCCGGGCAGCTATGCCCCGAAGAGTTTCGCCGATTCAGCAAACACGTTCCATGAGAAAGCGATACTTTGCCGTGCCGCGGAGAACACCTGCTATATGGCCAGCGTGAACTACGTAAGCGAAGGCTCGCCCACGACTTCTTCCGTGATCAGCCCGGACGGTGTGGTGCTTGCTTACCAGCCATACGGCGTCGAAGGCTTGCTTCTGGCCGATATAGATCTACAGCAAGCAACGGGACTACTTGCCCGCCGGTACAGAGGTCCGGATGGCACTGTCCCCATTGGTGAATAGTTCCCTCAAGTCGCAAAGGCGGAAGTTTGCCTTGCCTTGCGCATGCCCTGTTTGGAGCAGCTCGGCCCGCTGACTCGCGTGAAAGGCGTTTCAAACGCGGCTTGGCTTTCCTGAAAGGACCATGGATGTGGAAGAACTCCATCACCCTAGGCTCTGCGTTCAATGCCGCGAACGCATCGAGGTCAGACGGTGCGCAGACCATCTGAAGAGGGTATTGGGCAGGATCAGTCCTCACAAGTCGCATTCTCGTCAGTAAACCCTGCAACAGCTTCTTCTAAAACTGCGGAACCTGCGTTCTTTTGCCTGCGTAACCTGAGGTTATGAAGTCCCAACTCACCTTGAGTGCAGGGGCGTAACCACCGGAGGCACGATGCAGTCTGCCGACTCCACCAGTCTGGTGAGCGGGATGAGCCTGCGGAAGGCCGCCCTCGTCACGGGCGTCGCCTATCTGCTCAACCCAGTGACCTTCGCCGAAGCCTATGCCATGCCGCACCTGGTGGCTTCAGACCCCGCGCAGACGGTAGCGAACATGAGCCTTCACCCGCACCTGTTTTCTGCGGCCATCCTGTCCTATTTGGTCAGTGTGCTTGTGGATGTAGTGATTGCCTGGTCCTTGTATGTGTTGCTGGCACCTGTAAATCGTGCGCTGGCTCTGCTCGGTTCCCTGCTGCAGCTTACCTATGCGGCAGTGTGGCTTGCGGCCATCGCGAATCTTGGGCTGCTCTACAGACTTGTGAACATCCCCGACTACTCCCGTCATCTCAGCGCAGCGGAATTGCCGTCCCAGGCGGTCTTACTGCTGGGAAGCTACCATTCCGGCTGGGGTCTCGGCTTGGTTCTGTTCGGCTTGCACCTTGTAGTGGCCGGTTGGCTCATCGCCAGATCAACGTACCTCCCGCGCTGGCTGGGCTGGCTGCTGTTCGTCGACGGCTGGGCCTGGGTGGCGGACAGCCTGGGCGTGTATCTCTACCCAAACGCAACACTCGGCTTCCTGAATGTCCTCTTTGCCGCGGAACTGATCTTCATGGTCTGGCTGCTGGGCTGGGGCTGGCGCCTGCAGGAGCCCGCAGTTACCCATGGATTGGCAAAGAACATGCACACCGCCTGATGAGATATCGCGTCAGCTCTCCCTGTTCTTCACGGACGCCTAAAGTGGTGCATGCTGAGGTCCAACACATGGAGAGCCGTATGACAGACACGAAGGCACTGATTGCCGAGATTTACTCCGCATTCAATCAGCGCGAGGTAGACGGTGCGTTGGCGCGGATGAGTAAAAACGTCAGCTGGCCCAAAGCCTCGGAGGGCGGGCGCGTTGTCGGCAAAGAAGAGATTCGCGCCTACTGGCGCCGCCAGTGGAAGGACTTCGATCCCCACGTCGAACCGATCGAGGTCATTGATCGTGCTGAGGGAAAGGTCGATGTCCGCGTGCATCAACTCGTGAAGAGCCTGGGTGGTGAGGTGCTCTCAGATAGCGAGGTCTGGCATCTCTACACCACTGCGGACGGTCTGATCGAACGCATGGATCTCGAAGAAAGCGCCGGGGATTCCACGCAAAACCCGTCCTCAGCTTTCTCGCATCACTAGGGATCACTGATAGCTGATGTGACCAGCTATCGGCTTTAGAAGCTGCCCTTGAACAGCCCCTGGATCTTCTGCATGAGCCCCTGCTCTTCGCTTGCCTTGCGGATCTGCGTGCGGTGCGTGTAAAGCAGCATGCCGATCAGCGTCGAAAACTCCGGCCGCGCCAGCTCCTGTGGCATGCCCGGCAATGGCACCGGGTAGCCGATCCGCGCGGGCACCCGCAGCAGGCTCTCAGCGTGGTCCAACAGGCCGGGCAGCAGCGCGCCGCCGCCGGTAAACACGCAGCCCGTGCCCATGGCCTCCAGCACGCCGCCGCTGCGCAGGTTATCGCGCAGCATGGTCAGCAGTTCGCGTGCGCGGGGCTCCAGGATCTCGGCCAGAAAGCGCTGCCGCACCATCCGCGCGCCCCCGCCGCCGGTCGTCAGGTCGCCGCCGATCTCGATCTCATTCAGCTGCGGTACCGCGGTCACTACGCAGTGGCCGTACTGCCGCTTCAACAGCTCGGCCTCTTCCACGCTGACGTGCAGGCCCACGGCCAGATCATTCGTAAAGTGGTCGCCGCCAATGGGCAGAACGGCGGTATGCGCCACGGCGCTTTCAAAATACACAACAATCTCGGTCGAGCTCGCGCCCACATCGGCCAGGCAGACGCCCAGCTCGCGCTCATCAGGGTGCAGCACCGCTTCCGCCGAGGCTATACCCTCAAATACGGTGTCAATCACCTGCAAGCCGGCCTTGTTCGCACAGGTCACCACGCTCTGTGCCGCTGATCCCGAACACGTCGAGAGGTGGAGATTCACCTCCAGCCGATTGCCGACCATGCCCACCGGATCATGAATGCCGCCCTGGTCGTCCAAAATGAACTGCTGCGGCAGCAGGTGCAGCACCTCGCGATCGGGAGCCAGACCCACCGAGCGCGCGCGATCGATCGCCGAGCGCACATCCTCCCGGGTGATCTCCTTCATGCGGCTGCCCATGGAGATGCCGCCTTGCGAATTCATGCCCTTGATGTGCGGTCCGCCGATGCCCACCACGGCGTTTTCAATCGGGGCCTTGGTGGCGCGCTCCGCCGCCAGCGCGGCGCGGTCAATCACCTCAGCAGCCGGCGCCAGGTCGGCAATCATGCCGCGTCGCATACCCTTGGAGATCTCGATCCCATGGCCGCGGTAACGCACGCCCTCGCCGACTTCAGCTACCAGCACCGCGCTCTTGGAGCTCCCCGCATCAAGCACGGTGATCAGGTTGTGGTCTTTGCCATTCATGCGTTACCGCCTCCGGGCGGCTTTGATCCTGGCCTGCATGGCCCTGCGTGCGGCCATTTCGTGAAACATGTGCCCGCCCGCGACGGCGTGGCCGGGTGCGGGACGGCGTGCGGCGACCGCGAGCGTTTTATGAACCGGGGCAACCGCAGCAACCGGCCTTGGGGGAACCGCGGCATCCGTCATCACGCCCTCAGGCGGAGGCGGCGTTACCCCCCCCTGCATCTCCAGCACGACCTGCCGCTCATAGCGCATGTCGGCCGAGGCAAGCTTGGGATACTGCGTGCGCCACTCCGGCAGATGCCCCTGAAACGCGGTGAAACGCTTGCTGAAATCCTCGTCGCCAAAGTGCACCAGGACATCCGAACCGCCCAGCGTCACCAGCGCCTTTACGTCCTCTGGGTTGGTGACATCGACCTCGCTCAAAGCCTGCGTCCGGTGCTGCCCACCCCCATCGAGCTCGGCCATGAACCGCCGGTATACCTCCATGCGTGAGGTCCGGATCTCCGGTGTGTCATCCGTAGCGAGGCCGGTCAATACCGGGAAGGAGTAGTGTGGGTCGCCGGCAGACTCAGGCGGCATGTCCAGCAGGATGCCATCTCCGTCGACCAGGCCAATGTGCGAGCCCTGGCGGACAAAGGCGATCGGCGTGCGTTCCTTTACATCAACACGCAGCTGGTTGGGCAGCAGCCGCTCGACCGTGGCATGCGCGACCCAGGGCAGACGTTCCAGGTCGGCACGGCGCTCGGCCAGGGGGACCTTGAAGATGTTGCGCTGCAGGTCGGAGCCAAAGACGCCCAGAACATCGGAACGAGAGATATGTTCGTTGCCCTCGACGGCGATCTCGGTCGAAGTCGTAATCGAAAAGCGGGGGTCGTGCATCAGGAAATGCCGGATCTCCGCGACTGTCAGCGTGAAAGCGCCAAGCAAGATCGCGGCGCTGCTGCCCAGCAGGATGCGGCCGGCAAGACTGCGCGGGATGCCGCCATGCAGACGCAAGCCGTAAGAGCCGCGCTGCGGGACGTATTCGTCCTGGGCCGCGGGGGGCGGCACGGCCTGGCCCTGCGGGGACACCCGGTGGAGCGCACCCGCCGGGGCGGGAGATGGCTCCGGGGCAATCGCCGGCGCGGCATAGGGCTCCTCCGGCTCGGCTACCGCCGAGGCCGTCGCTGCCGAGCTCCGTTTGTATACCAACTTCATCGCCGCAGGCCCGAGCAGGGTCGCGGAAAATCGCCTGTGGACACTATAACTTGCGGTACCCGGGTTTCAGCCATAACAGTTTCGGGGTGTACCGGCCTGGGGTCGTGTAGCAATATGAGGCAACTACGCGTTGGAATCAAGCCTCCAGCCGCTCCAGCAGCAGCGCCCCAGCCTGTGACACGTTGCCGGCCCCCAGCGTCAGAATCATGTCTCCATCGCGCGCCTCGGCCACGAGACGATGGACCGCCTCCGCAACCGAGGGGGCATAGCCCACTGGTCCACCACCCGTTGCGTGGATGCGTGCGGCCAGAGTCTCGCCAGTGATGCCTTCGATGGGCGCTTCGCTGGCCGCGTAAATGTCGAGCACCTGGACCGCATCGGCGTCGCCGAACGCCGTGGCGAATTCGTCCATCAGGTCGCGGGTGCGGGTGTAGCGATGCGGCTGGAACAGCACAAGGATGCGCCCGTAGCCGCATTCGCGCGCCGCCTGCAGCGTGGCGCGGACCTCCGTGGGGTGGTGCCCATAGTCGTCGATGACCGTGACGCCACGGGCCATCCCCTTGCGCTGAAACCGCCGGTCCACCCCGCGAAAGGTCGCCAGCCCCTCGGAGATGGCCTCCTGCGTGAGCCCCAGCTGGATGCCGATGGCCACCGCCGCCGTGGCGTTGAGCACGTTGTGCCGCCCGGGCACATGCAGGTGAAACGGCCCAAGAACCGTGCCTCGCGTGGTGATCTCGAACGTGGAGTAGCAGCCGGGCACCGGCGGCAGGATGCGCAGGCAGAAGTCCGCATCGGGCGACTCGCCGTAGGTGTACACACGGGGTGTGACGCGGGGCAGGATGGCGCGCAGCTGGGGATTGTCGAGGCAGGCGGTGACGGCGCCGTAGAAGGGCACCTCGTCCATGAACTGCACAAAGGCGTCTTCCACGTCTGCCATGTCGCGGTAGGCCTCCATGTGCTCCCGGTCGAGGTTCGTAACTACGGCCAAGACAGGGCTTAGCTTCAGAAAGCTGCGATCGCTCTCGTCCGCCTCGGCCACCAGGTAGTGCGATTTACCCAACCGCGCGTTGGATCCCATGGCGTCGACTCGGCCACCCACGACGACGGTAGGATCGAGTGCTCCACCGGCCAGAACTGCTGCAATCATTGAGGTTGTGGTGGTTTTGCCGTGCATGCCGGCTACGGCTATGCCGTATTTGAGGCGCATGAGCTCGGCGAGCATCTCGGCGCGGGGGATGACGGGGGTCTTGCGGGCGCGGGCTTCGAGGACTTCGGGGTTGTCCCGGGCTACCGCGGAGCTGGTCACGACGACGTCAGAGGATGCAGCGTTTGCGGCTTGATGGCCCACGTAAACCGTTGCTCCCAGGAGGGTTAGCCGATCCGTCACAGCGCTCGACCGGAGATCGGAGCCGCTGACCGAGTAGCCCATGGTGAGCAGGATTTCGGCAATACCGCTCATGCCGATGCCGCCGATGCCGATGAAATGAATGCGTTGGGAGGGGGCGAAGAGGGCGTGTACCGGCAGGCTCAGAAAGGGTGTTTCGGACGTCATGGAGGGAACTTTTCTGTCGTATTTTGAGGCCCCAAACGCGTTTGAAACACGGTTTTGACGCCTTCTGCATGCTATATCTTGCGGATGCCCTGCCAACCCCTCCGCAAAGCCGCTTTCGCGGCTGCCGTGTCCCTGCTCAGCCCTCTGACTCTTTTTGGCCAGACCACCCAGACGCTGCTCGCGACCCCTCAGACGGTGGCGTGGGGGTACTACTCGGCGCAGGCCAAGCCGGCGCTGACGGTGCACACGGGCGACACCGTTGTCATGCAGACGGCCTCGACGTGCGGCAACCCGGAGCGGATGCTGAAGGCGGGAGTGAAGCCGGCGGACATCCCGGACTGGATCGGCAAGCTGTACGCCGAGGTACCGCAGGACCAGCGTGGGCCTGGCGGACACATCCTGACCGGGCCGGTGGCCGTGGCAGAGGCCCAACCGGGCGATGTGCTGGAGGTGCGGGTGCTGAAGGTGGCAGTCGACGTGCCGTGGGCGTGCAACAGCTTCGGCGCGGGGCGGGGCTTTCTGCCGGACGACTTTCCGTACGGGCGCACGAAGATCATCCCGCTGGACCGGACGAAGATGGTGGCAGACTTTGCGCCGGGGGTGACGATTCCCCTCCACCCGTTCTTTGGGTCGATGGGCGTGGCACCGCCGGAGTCGGCGGGCAAGTGGAACTCGGCGCCACCGTGGATGCATGGCGGCAACATGGATAACAAGGAGTTGACGGCGGGGTCGGTGATCTTTTATCCCGTGCATGCGCCAGGTGGGCTGTTCGAGGCGGGTGACGGGCATGCCGGCCAGGGCAATGGCGAGGTGGACATCACGGCGCTGGAGACGTTTCTTACCGGGACATTTCAGTTCATCGTGCACAAGGGCGAGGCGACGCGAGAGAAGTTGCTCTGGCCCCGGGCGGAGACGCCGACGCAGTACATCAGCATGGGGTTCAATGCGGACCTGAAAATCGCGACCGAGATGGCGGTGCGCAACATGATCCAGTTCCT
>CAXTVC010000017.1:44941-50419 GCA_964247615.1 uncultured Acidobacteriaceae bacterium | reverse complement strand
GCCGACCAGCGGGCTCGACCTGTTAGAGCGCATCACGGCGGAAGATCTGCAGACAACGGTCATCGTGATTACCGCGTTCGGCACGGTCGAAACCGCCGTGGCGGCGATGAAGCTGGGCGCCTATGACTATGTGACCAAGCCGCTGGACTTCGAGGCCCTGCTGCAGGTAGTGGGCCGTGCGCTCGAGCGGCAAAACCTGATTGAGGAGGTCCGCACGCTGCGTTCGGCGCTGGATCAGCGTTATGGCTTCGAAGGCATCGTGGGACGGTCTAAGACGTTCCTCCGTATGTCCGACCAGGCAGCGCGCGTGTCGCAACACAACACCTCGGTCCTTATCCAGGGCGAAACGGGTACGGGCAAGGAGCTCATTGCACAAGCCATTCACCACAACAGTCGGCGACGGAACAAGCCCTTCGTCGCGATTAATTGCGGCGGGATTCCAAAGGAACTTGTCGAGTCCGAACTGTTCGGCTATGTGCGCGGTGCCTTCACCGGAGCGCTGACCAACAAGCAGGGGCGCATTGAGGCCGCCGATGGTGGGACGCTGTTTCTGGATGAGTTGGGCGAGTTGCCACTGGACGCGAAGGTGAAGCTATTGCGTGTATTGCAGGAAGGTGAACTGCCCAAGCTCGGCACAGTCACCCCATTGCGGGTCGATGTACGCATTGTGGCCGCCACACATCGCAATTTGCAGGCGATGGTGGAAGATGGCACCCTTCGTGAAGATCTTTACTACCGCCTTGCGATCGTGCCCCTGCGCATACCGCCAGTAAGGGATACGCGCGACAACATACCGGAGCTCTTGGACGCCCTGTTTACGCGTGCCCGGGAACGGCATGGATTGCAAGACGTGCGGCTGGCACCCGCCGTACTGCAGCGCCTGATTGCGTTCCGATGGCCGGGCAACGTACGGCAGTTGGAGAATGTACTTGAACGGCTGCTTGTGCTCGCGCAAGGGAAGGTCATTACCGAAGACGATCTGCCGGAAGAGCTGTGCAGCCCCGCTGTTGCAGAGCCAGTGTGGCTTGAAATGCCTGAGGAAGGTATCAGTCTTAAAGAAGTGGAGCGGGACCTGATCAGCCGTGCGCTGACTCGGTTCGACGGAAACCAGACGCATGCGGCACGGTACCCGGATACCAGTCGACGAACGCTGATCTATCGCATGGAGAAGTACAGACTGGTACCAGAGTCCGCGTCAGCCAAGCCTGTCTCGTGAGCGGCAGCCCCTCGGCGTGGCCTTAAGGTGCGGTTTTAGCGCGGCCTTTATGAGGGCCAGCCTGCGATGGCCCGGGGCTTCACTGGATGGAGCCGGCTCCATTATTGAAGCGGCACACAGCTATTGCGCGCGTCACCGATTCCTCTCTGCGCAGCTACTAATCTTGAGTTGTGACAAATCAGGATTTGACTCGCCATGCGAGCCGGGAGGAGTTAGCCTCCACCCTGCGAACGCTCTTTCCGCACCTGCTGGCTACAGACGTGGCGCTCAGCCCTACGCGCGGTGGCCGCGCGGCCGCACTGGACCTGCTTGCCAAGGTAGACCCGCAGGGCTACGAGCGAAGCCGCAATTATCTGGATGGCGATGTAACACGGCTCTCCGCCTACCTGCGCCATGGTGTGCTTACACTGGCGGAGGTACGCGACGACGCCCTAGGGCGGGTGAGCGACCCGTTCCAGACAGGGAAACTGATCAATGAGTTTGCCTGGCGAGACTACTGGCAGCGCCTCTACATGCAGATGGGTGAGGGGATCTGGGAGGACTGCGAGCCTTACAAAACCGGCTACCAAGCTGCAGATTACGCAGCGGAGCTGCCCGTCGATCTTCGGGAGGCCACCACGACGCTGGTCTGCATGGACAGCTTCTCCCAACAGCTGGAAGAGACTGGCTATCTGCATAATCACGTGCGTATGTGGATGGCTGCCTACGTTGTCCATTGGTGCAGGGTGCGCTGGCAGGCTGGGGCTCGATGGTTCCTTCAGCACCTGGTAGATGGCGACCCGGCGAGCAACAATCTCTCGTGGCAATGGGTGGCGTCCACCTTTGCCAGCAAGGCTTATATCTTCAACCGGGAGAACCTGGAGCGCTACACGGCCGGCGTCTACTGCCGCACGTGCCCCCATGCAAAGGCGGGCACGTGCCCGTTCGAGCACGACTACGAGGCCCTGGAGCAGACGCTCTTCCCTCGCCTGCACTCCGCTGTGAACGCGACCGCGATGCCGACGCCTCCACGGCCCTTCGTTCCGGTGACCTCCGTCCAACCGTCGCCAGAAATCGCTGGCAGGCCCCTGCTCTGGGTGCACACTGACAGCCTGAACCCCGCATCACCGATGCTGCTCGCACATCCGGAGAGCCCGGCTGTCTTTATCTGGGATACCGAGTGGATTGTGAAGAGCGACATTGCGCTGAAGCGCCTGGTGTTCCTTGCGGAGTGCCTGCTGGAGATGCCCGGCATCATTGAGCTTCGCGTCGGCGACCCCGCTACCGAACTGCTTGCCGCGGTAAAGGCGAGCAACCCTGACTACGTGCTCGCCCAGCGCACGCCAGATCCCCGCCTGCTGGCCGCGGCACATGCCCTTGAGTCCACAGTACCCGTCGTCTGGTACGACCCACCAGCCTTCGTTGAGGACACGCGCGCCTTTGACCTGAAACGCTTTTCTCGCTACTGGCAGCGCGCAAAGGGATCTGCCATGGAGCCCTCACGCGCTTAGGGCAGCTTGCTGATCTATCGTTCGGCGAGCGTCACGGCTCCCTGCAGACTCAGGTTTGCGGGCGCACGCTGGAAGTCCCTGTGCCTGTACTCCTGTTGCCGTGCGATCGTCTTCAGCAGCAGAGCCTTGGCCTGGACTGAAGTTTTGACACTGGCTGTTCTCCAAACCGACTCTTGCATCTGCTCGCGGTCCGTAGCAAAGTTACTGCCGGCACGAAGCGTAGCAAAAGGCCCAAAGCCGAGACTAACGTCATTCGGCGCACGCCCGTCCAGGCGATGAAGCCGCAGGGTCTTCGTGTCGAGAACGACGACGCCCGTCATGCCGTGCAGAGCGCGCTCTTCCATCGTCTGCGGCGTGAAGGCTGGATCAGGCCGATACCCTATCTGAATCTCCTGGGGAGTCTCACTCAGAACAGCAAAAAGAAAGGCCTGTGGCATGACAGCAAGCATCTGCTGCGAGTGCTCGTTGTCGCTCTCTTTGCTTTCCTGCCGTTTATAAGTCGCCGGGTCTGCGGTCTCCAGGGCCAACCTGGAGCGCTCAATCAGAGCCTGGTCACCCGATAGTGCTTTGCCGTCCACAGCCATCAAGTAGCGTACCGTTCCCCAATCTGTTTCGACCATCCGCTCTGTCCAGAGATGCCCTCTCGTCCGTTCCGAGCGTTCGTCGGAGAGATAGGAATAGTGGACGTGATCATGACAGGCCTTCTGTTCCCGACCGATCATGGCCTCAATCATCTGCTTCGCCGAGGCGTGCTCGGTCTGTGCAGGAGCGGCGATGCTATACACCGCCGCCATCGCCAGGCCTCCTGCCGCGATCACTCGCCACCACCGATTGATCGTATCCATTTGCCACCACTTCCTTGCGTCGTCGATGTCTCTGTTCTAAAGGCTGTGGGGATCAACCGCGATGACGCCGATGCCTTCGGCAAAGGCGGTTGTGGAATCGGTTGCTCCTACGGGGTTTCTCCGGACCCATACGACTCTTCCCGTGGTGAGCACACCAGATCCGGCCTGTGGTCCTTTGGAGAATCCCTCTTGTACCTGGTAATGGGTCTCGCAGCGGATGATTCGCTGCTCCTGGTATTCCTGTGGTTTTGTCATGAGCCCTCGCGTATGCCAAGAGTGGCCTACGTTCCCTCCTCTCGCGATAGCACAATCGGAGAAGTCACAGACCCTAAGGACGTATCCCTCGTTACAAAGGCGCCTCTGAGGATGTTTGTCAGGATCCCTGCGCGCAACAATGCTGCCTTCGGAAAAGCCATTGAGCGCAGAAGACACTGTGAGCGTGCAGCGAAGCAGTTTGTGACGGAGTACATCCAGGCTGGATCCATTTTCCTGAAGAGGAGTGCGAAGTGGGCCTGATCCTTCCCTGAGAGCAGGCGGCTGCATCTTACGCCCTGTCAACCATTTCAGCTGTTTCAGGGTCCACATGACGAGCTACGGGCTTCACATCTCGCCGGCGGATTACTTTCTCCCATCCCGGCCGCTTCGTTCCCCAAATCAGCGCAGGCAATTTGTCCCTTTTCGTCTACTGACATCGTGCCGCCGGGTGAATGTCCGGCCCGCACAGAAGTTCGCCAACCTAGAGCAGATACCGGCATAGCTTCACCTTGTTGCCGGGAGAGGTCTCGCCGGCAGCTTTTCTTCCTCGCACCGGAACGGCTCCCAGGAGCCCAGGATGATCATGCAGTCGACTAATTGTAAGAATGCTCTGTTTGCCCTCGCCACCTCAACGCTTGCTCTCTTTGCGCCCCTGGCGCAGGCGCAGGCTCCAACGCCGACGGCGCCGCTGACCAGCGAGCAGCTCCTGGCGAAGCTCGATCCCGATATGCGTAGCGTTGTGGTCCTGTATGACAGCATCCGGGGCTTGCAACTTGACCAACTTAACCCGCAGGACGCCCGGCAGCAGTTCGCGCCGCAGGATGCGGCCAAGATGATCGCCCGTAGCAGCGGCAAGGCACCCCGGCCGACACAGCTCGGCAAAGTCGTAGATGGTATGAAGATTCCGGGAGAGAACGGCACGATGATCCCGATCCGTATCTATTACCCAGTCGGGGACGGACCTTTCCCGGTCATCGTTTATTACCATGGTGGCGGTTTCGTCATCGCGACCATCGACACCTATGACGAGAGCGCACGCTCCCTGTGCATGCAGGCGAAGGCCATCGTTGTCTCCGTGGAGTATCGCAAGGCACCTGAAGCTCCCTTCCCAGCCGCGTATGAGGATGCCATCGATTCCTATCGTTGGGTCTCGAACAACATCCGGGCTTACAACGGCATTCCCACGGAGCTGGCCGTGGCCGGGGAAAGTGCTGGTGGCAACCTTGCGACCGAGGTCTCCATCGCGGCACGCAATGGAGAATTGCCCATGCCCAAACATGAGCTGTTGATCTATCCCGTGACCACCAGCGATGTTCGGCAGGCGTCGGACATGCTCTACACCAACTCAGTCCTACCGCTGTACACCTCGTTTTTGCAATATTTCTTCAAGCAGTACGTGATGAATCCTAATGATGCCGATAACCCGGACGTGGCTCCGATCAAGGCCAATCTGAAGGGCTTGCCGCCAACGACGATCATCGCCGCGGAAGAGGATCCCCTTGTCAGCGATGGCGTAGCCTACCGCGACGCGCTAAAAACTGCCGGCAACGTGGTGACGTACCAGCTGTACACCGGCACCACGCATGAGTTCTACGGCATGGGCGCAGTTGTAGCCAAGGCTCGGGCTGCCGAAGCGTTTGGCGCTGCTCAAATTGCAGCTTCCTTTAAATAG